>NVSS01000025.1 GCA_002732805.1 Coxiella sp. (in: g-proteobacteria) | reverse complement strand
TATTACCCTTAATGAACTGTCCCTGAGATACAGGATTCTGCCCAGTAAGCTGATTACCTAAAGCTATGATATTCTGTATCTGACCCATAGAAGCAGCTAACTGGTCTTCTCTATAAGGGAAGGCATATACAGCTTCCTGCAAAGGAGTTCCGTAAGCAGAAGGCTTAACTGGAATCTTAGCAGAAGGATTGGGAGAGTTAATAGCAGCCTTTGTTATTTTAGAGGGATCATATAAGACCCGGTCAGATATAGCTCTGCGGCGAGAGGCTATAATAGAAGTCATATAAGTAGTTGCTAGTTCTTGGAAAGGAGTACCATTGGTAGCTAGGGACTTAGTCTGGTAATCTAGGCCATCTTCTAAAGGAGCACCTACCATGATAGGTATATGTCCATGAGCATTAGTCTGCAGCTCAGCATAGATGATATGGCTATGGTTTATGATTATCAGCTTGTATATCTGAGGAGTATTCTGATTAGGGATCTTCAGGTGGAACTCTCCAGGGAGTACTTTAGCGAACAAAGTAGTAACTTCGTATGCATCTTTGTAGTCTATAGGAGCGCGATCCCCTCTGCTATTCATACCTGCCCAACGCATCCAGTTAGTTCCACTGTTCTTATATTCAGAAGCATTGATAGCTGGGTTGATAGAAGGAATATAGAAGTTCTGAGCTCCAGTATCTACAGCAGCAGTTGAAGGAGTAGACATGCCAGACTCAAAAGCAGGCTTTATGTTAGAAGTTATCTTATCTGGGAGAGCAGCAATGAAAGATTTAAGCTTGATTCTAGACATCATCTCAGTCCAGCCTCCAAACTCTCCATGTTTATAGAATTCAGAAGGTGAAACTCTAGTGTCTATAAAGGTGTTATAAGGATCAAGACGGCGCAGAGTATTACCAGACCAGATAACCTTCTTAGGTATACCTTCTTTGGTAGATACAGCTAAGTCAGTTTGCGGAGTATAAGTTACTTCCTGATCCCACCCTACATACAGGGGCGCGAAGTTATACTTAAAGCCATCTCTGAAGAACATCATTAGTTCCCGAGACCAGCCTCCTCTTATACTGTTGTTCTCAAGGATAGTTTCCAGCTGCAGAGCTTCTTTCATAAACGCTGCAGATGCTACAACTGAGAACAAAGGATCACCAGTAAGGAATACAGAAGTTTGATGAGTTACAGCTGCTTCTACCTGAGGCATTACTACAGGGACAGTTATATTCTGAAATCTACTAGGATCTCCTGCCTTGTTAGCTGCCTTAGCATCAGCATTCTCTTTAGACAGATCCATCTCTCTCTGATAGGTTCTATCTATAAGCTCATAGCGATCCCTAGAAGTTCCTCTATTTATATTCTGCAAAAGCTGCAGAGAACGATAGAAGGAAATAAAGGACTCTTGAGACTTAACTGTTAGGGGTACTGAGGTAGAAGCAACCATTTCTTATATTTCCCTTCGCTTAGGTTGGAACTCAATATGGATATGATCAGATTCTAGAATGATATCTATCCAGTTAGATGGTATATTTTGATCAGCACAGAACTCATCTCGCAGCTCTCTTAGGCGGTTATACTGATCTTTAGCTGTAGCTATCAGTCTGCCGGCCCTATCTTTAAGGCCCCAGCTTCTAATGTCAGCTGCACAGCAAGGTTTGGCATAGTGCAGAGAAGTGAAGCCGTGCCTAGCCTTATCTTCTGAGCCTGAGGTAATGATAAGCTCAGCTCCCCAGGCGCTACGGTAGATATCATCACACCAGGTAAGGAAGAAGTTAAGCTTAGGGTGGAACTCTGTTTCTACTGTTGTATCTTTTCTTTTCATAAGATTCTCTTTTCTGCTTGTTAGATCTAGAATGCTGAATTAAACTCTTCTACTTCCATCCCTTCGTACTCTTGGGCTTCTATAATTGAGCCTGCTATAACATACTCTCCAAACTCTAAGAGCACTCTAGGAGCATAAGTCATAAGATCTAATATGCCATCAGTGTTATCTCTTCTTAAAGGATTAAACTGAGTTATCTGCAAGTGCAAAGCTAATCTAGCATCTCCTATGCAATACAGTTCTCCTGCTGCATAGGACTTAAACATAGTGAGAATGCGCGAGTTCTTAGAACTGATGCCAGGATATATAGGGACTGCTTCTATTCCCATTATTCCCTTCTGCAGACAGATCTGATCAAACCAGTAGATTAGAGAGTACTGGAATGCTGTACCTTCACATACTATCAATCTGCAATTGTGCTTAAGAGCAAACCCTAGAGCTTTTAGAATAGTATCACCAGGAGAGAATCTACCTTCTTCCAGTTCCATCAGGATAGGCTTAGCATCATGTATCTCAAAGTAACCTATAGACACAGCATCTGACCCTAGCTTATCTGAAGAAGGATCTATGATTATGAAGTTTCCGCCTGCTATATCTCCAGCCTCGTAAGGAACTGTAGGCAGCTTAGACAGATCTATTAAATTGTTAGCTGATACATTCTCATCATTAAGAACTTCTGAATAGAAGATCTCAGGGTGACCCATAGCTAGGTCATTCTCAAATTCTTTAAGCAGTTGCGTTATAGGCTGCAACTCTTCCCAGAGAGACTCCCCTTCTGAGTTGATTCCGCCAGCTATAAACTTAATCCAGTTAGGGTTCTGTTTAAGCTTACGCAGAATGGAGTTCTTATTAGGATACATGTTAGCTACAAATATGAAGACACAGCCATGAGGAGACTTAGCTTTCATTGCTGTACCTACCATCCATGTCTCCAGTTTATGAGACTCTACATCTGACTCAGAAGCTTCCTTAGTTTGGAAGTCTTCAAATAGCATAACATCCGGGCGCTGGTTTTTAATATTAAGTCCTCGTAGAGAAGACCCTGCACCAATGGCAGCTAGTATTATATTCCTTCCTCTGAAGCCAAACTTCTTAAGCTTCTGTGTATCTTTCTCTACACCTAGTTTCCAGTCACCAAAGACTGACTTAATATTAGGCTCTTCTAACATGTCTACAATATCAGCTAAGATATTCTCTGCTAGAGAAGCTGTAGAAGAGATTACAAGAATGAACTTAGCATCAGTAAAGAGGATGCAGTAGATTATATAGATCTTCATAAGAGTAGTCTTACCAAACCCTCGAGGCAAGCCAATTGCTAGCTGCGGGAATGTACGCTTCTTATCTGAGAAGTCTATAAGCCACCTGTAGATCTCTTGGAATACAGGAGGGTAGCCATAGGTTACAATTAAAGGCATAAGGAGAGCAGCTAAGAAGTCCAGCTCTTGCTTAGCTAATTCTTGTATCTGCTCAGAGTCAGCGCCTACTTCTTGTATAGCTTCTTCTGCAGATACAGCAGAGTTAGCAGAAGCGGAGTCTTCTCTAAAAGTAGCAGGTAGGGTGTTCTTGCTTTCTGGAGTCCCACCTAAGGCTCCTAGTAGTGTCTTCTTCTTAGCCACTATAGGTCCTCTACTTGTTTGCTTAAGATCTTAGTATAAGAAGTAGAAGCTGTAGGTTCTGCTGTACTAGCCAGAGTCTTCCTTCTAGCTACCAGACGATCTAGGATAGTTCTAGCTGTAGAGATTTCCTGCTTAGAATAAGTTACTGGTACAATATGAGAAGTTCTTACAATACGCATAGTAGGCTTTCCTTCTCTTACCTGTCCTATTAGAAGCTGCAGTTTACTGCTGTTGCAGCTATGAGATGTACTCTCTCTTCTCCGCCTCTCTGCTAGACTCATGATAGATCTCCTCTGGGTTCTTTGGTGCTACTATTGTCGCTGGAGCTGCAGGAACTGTTTCTGCGGGCTCTGCTGCTTCCATTGCTTGCTCTAGTTTTCTAGCCTGAGCTGATTTAACTTGACTTAGTAGGTCACCTGATTGCATTGTAACTAGGGATTGTTCGCCTGCTGTTATTACTTGGTTGTCGATAGTGGTTGTAAACTTCTGGGCTATTACATTAGGTAAGATTAAAGTTACCATAGTTGTCTGGTTTGTAACTTGTTCAGGAGCAGATTGCCCGCGCCTCTTAGCTGCGTTTACTACTGATATTGCTCTTAGAATAGTATCCGGCTTAACCATAAGAGGCACAGAGCGCTTCAGCTTAACTAAGAGGTCATCTTCTATAGAATCATAGCTAGAATCTCTCTTATTGTGAGACTGCAAGTTTTCATATCGCAGCTCAGATACTTTGCCTGAGAACTCTTTGTCTGCTAAGAGCTGTGAGATCCTAGCAGGAGTTACTCCTAAAGCTGCAGCTACTGCTTCTGCTCGGATACCGCTACCTAAGAGAGTTAAAGCTTTCTCTTCTACAGAAGTAGTTGCTCCAGTAGAATGAGTATTACCTTCCTTTGCTCCAACTTTTGTTATGCCTGGATTCTGCTCAGTTTCTACAAAAGCCTCAGCAGGTTCAGTAGGTTCGCCGCCAAGAGATTCTAAGATAGAGTTATTTAAGTCTGTATCTGGTATGTCCATCTTAGGTCTCTTTAAGCTTTAGGCTGCGTTAACTTACTTTGGTTATAACTGGGCAGGCAGGGGGCGCTCTCCTATAAATCTAAGAGCTTCCTAATCTGCTCTACAGTCTCATCATCATAGGGGTTCTCAGTTTTAGTAGCTGCCCACTCCAGCAAGACTATGACAAACTCAGCAATAGCTCTAGTATTGCCAGTAGCAATCTTAGGTAGCATACGCAGGAGTTTATATTTAGGGAATTTTTTAGCGGCCATTTTAGTATCCTCTGAAGGAAATAAGAAGGAAAGGTATAACTTGTTAGATTAAGAGTATAGTGGATTGCAGCTCAGGGTCAAGTGGGGCTGCTTCTGCTTCTCTCTTAGGCATAGGTTCTTCTGCTTCTTTCTGCTACAAGTGCTATAGGTACTCTGCTAGTTCTGGTAAAAGCAGGTAAAAGTTTAGTAATATTTGAGGGCTTCCTTAGGATAAGCACCCAGCTAAGAATCAAAAAGGCTTGGACCCCCCTACCCTTTATGTTGGGGCATACCTGCATTGTTAGAACCTTGTAGGAACTGTTAGATTGTTAGCTCCTACTGCAAGATACTGTTAGGGAGATGCCCCTTTAGGATACTGGTAGGTATAGGATAGGGTGTTTCTGTTAGCTAACAAGGTAGTGCTAGGAGTTGTATTTAGTTTTTAGGAGAGAGGCTGAAGCATTTCAGAAGATCCTAGATTCTACTATTGCCTTCGGCATGCTACCAACTACATGCAAATAGATGTAAATAAGGTTGTACTCTAGGATAGGAGTCTGTAAGATGTGGGTCTAGGTAGGAGATTCCCTCACTACTTCCAAAGGATTTAGATTATGTGTCACTTATCCGCAGCTAGGACCATACAGTTTACTAGCATTCTTCTAGGCTCGCGCTTGTGTACTCTCCTAGATGATCCTAGCTCTTGCCTAGAAGGCTTGTGCGAGACTCAGCTAGCTCAAGAGCTATATAAGCTAGTAGGTGCTGCCAATAGAGTGCAGCAAGGTATTGTATACTTTCACATAGTTCGCTTGTGGGAAGAAGGAGCGCTAGAAAGAGTAGAACTAGCAGGATCTAGAAGGATGATAGGTGAAGAAGAATATTATGATGAAACCTTTGTACTTACTGCACTAGGTATGGGTATTGCTAGGTATGATGCGCAGATAGCTACAGAGCAGGCAGATTCAGAGTAACTGACGAGATCTAATAGATCGAAACACTAGCTGCTTCTATTAGTGTCTTACTCTTTCTTAAACTTTCAAAGGATCTACATTAGTATGAATACTCTCAATCAAGTACAGAACCAAGCTACAGAGCCACAAGCAGCAGAATCAGCAGAAGTATCTCTGCACGACTTGTGTGGATCATATAAAGCTTATGACTCGCAATTGGAGATTAAGGAAATAGGAGGGACTAGAATAGTTAAGTGCCTTTACCAAACCAATAAGAACACAAATAAGAAGATTAGAGAATCTGAGTTTGTCAGAATCCCTACTGAACACTTAAATCTAGAACTAGTAGAAGCCTCTGCTAGTATGCTAGCTCCCTATGTTCTCTCTTTCCTACAGAATGCAGAAGAGGCAATGATTAAGGCTGAGCATAAAGCAGGCGCAATAAGTGTCTATACCAGAGCATTAAGCTTGTCTAAGGTAATGGATTACTTAGATACAACTGATCAGGGATCTCGCTTAAACAAAGATATGATCACTGAATGGTTCGCCAAAGAAGTTGCTACGCATCTGAAAGAACTGTTTATAGCTAAAGGTGTCTCGCAAGAGAAGCTAGCGTTTGTTCTAGGAGCTTACGAGGCTAAGTTCTGCTCTCTTGCTTCTCCCAAGGCTAACCTAGTACCAGAAGATTGCATCTCTATGATTGATCTCTTAGAGAAGGTAGCAGCAGAAAGAGGCTCTCCTTCCAGTCTGGATGCTAGGTTTACAGCTCGCTTGGAAAAGCTAGCAGAAAAAGAGAATGATCTACTGCTAGCATTATAAGCTTCGCTTACTCACTATAGAAGAAGGATCTAATTATGTTAGACAAACTACTAGCTAAATGGTTACTATCTAAAGGCACAGATAAGTTTGATGCTAGACTAGAGACTTATCTTAGGTGGCACAGCTTCTGCTATAAGATCTTACCCTTTGTTGTTGTGATGGTAGGCTTTGTAGCTTGGTTACACTTCACAGACTCATAGACTAAGAGAGCAGAAAGCAAAGCAGCAGAAAGCACTATCTGTTTAGTTAAAGGTAGTGCTTGTTTGATCCTGTCTCTTACAAGTAATTAACCAGTTTGGCACAATGGCTGATAGTAGCCAAAATACCAGAATGCCAAACCAGATATTTGGGGGTATGGGTGAGGGTATTCCCCTAGGATGGAGTAGTCTCTTATATCTCCTGTATGTATCTCTCCCTGTTGCGTATGTAGCTAGCTGTATCTAGCTCCTACCTGTAGCTGTGCCTATCAGTGTAGGTATGTAACAGTATCTATCTAAGGGGGTGTAAATAGGAGTAGTATATAAGAATAGAATCATGTTACATTAAATTTGATACCCCCCTATAAAAATGACATGCCCGTCAGAGAGACATAACCTATTAGAGAGACTCCTATACCCTTCTCCCTCTCCTAGAGCTATACCTACCCTGTTATATAGATACTCCTATATGCCCCTCTGCCCTGCTACTCCTATATATACCTGTTAGGGACTACTATGCCCCTAGAAACAGACCCATGCACAAAGGGGTGGACATCGGTTTGGCACTATGGCAAAATGGCACAGTCTGGCACCTTTTGCCAAACACCTCAATTACTTGCAAGCAAGAACCATGCCAAGTCATTGAGTCTTATACAATTAATTTACTCTCTTAGAGAGAAGGAATACAAGGTACTTCACATGACACAGTACTTACATGAGCAGTTAGCAGAAGCTAACCACAAGCTAAACAAGAAAAGCATAGAATACAAGGCTATGTTAGCAGTAGCTACCGCCAAGGATAAGGAGCTGTCAGAAGCTAAGGATACAAACAGCGGGCTTCTAATGAGAATAACAGCGCTAACAGCAGTAGACAGGAAGAGTCTAGAAGGTGCAGCAGAAGCTTATATAGCTGACCTAAACAAACACAAGGAGAGCTATGAAGATCTGCTAAAAAGGTCTAATAGAACTGGAGCTAAGCTAGCTAACTGTGACAGGAGTAACAACCAGCTTACTGCTACTAATACCAGCTTGCAAGAGCAGCTTAAGATGGCAAGTACAGTCTACGCTAAGCTAGAAAAAGCAGCTCAGGATTTAGGAGATAGATACTATGTTAGAGGTGTTAATAATACTAAACTGAAAGAGCAGCTAGCTGAGAAGTTAGCAGAGCTAACTAACTGTGAGCATATGTTAGAAGAAGCTATGGTTGGCCCTAGGCACACAATGGCTACAGATCCTAGGATTGCTGAGTTTACAGCTCTTAGGCATGTTGATGCTGTAGAGATAGCAAGATTAGAGAGGCAGGTAGCAACCTTACACAGACAGATAAAAGAGCTGCAAAAGAATCTAGTAGCTATGCAAGCGGGCGCAGGTAAAGATAACCTAGAGCTGACTGATACTATCACCTCTTTAAGAAGCACGCTGAAAGAAACTACAGATAACCTAGTAGCTGAAAGAAAGAAGTACGCAGATCTAAAAAGTGCGCCTAACCTATTTATAATAGACCAGCTTAAAGCAGACCTAGCTACTTCTAATGGCTTGCTGCTAATGGCCAGAGAAGAGCTAACAAGGGTTAGTGACAGAGATGAAGCTAAACATAAACTAAAAATAACTAGCGAGCACGTACAAGCTCTAGTAAGGATATTAAAGTTATGAGTATGAACCTTTCTAATCTTATACCTGATAGGTATAACCCTCTTAGGCGCCTATCTGCTCAGGCAGCTATGGCAGTTAAAGAAGACTCTTTATTCTTTATAGCTGTAAATGGCCTGTTAGCTGACTATGCTCTTATCAAGATAGCTAAGCTAGATCCTTATATAGGAGATGCAGAGAAGGAACACATAACAGCGCAAGGCTATTCAGCCCTCTTAGGTAAGATCAAGGAGCTTAAAGAACTGACAGCAGCAGGAGTTGAAGTTACAAGCTCTCAGGCAGATCTTATCATGCCAGTATGTGAAGCATTCTGTGTTATAGAGCTGCTCTTACAAAATAAGGTAGCTGAGTTCTGCTCTAAACAGGGAGATCAAGTATAATGCCTTATACCTATCCTTCTGCTCTCATTTGTGCTACTCCTAACCTATCTCTCTCCTATGGCCATGGCAGTAACTGTTATATAGCTATTGCTATGATAGACAGACAAGACTGCGGGTTTACTCCTGCTGACTTTAAGCATACTTCTGTAGGCTCCTTAGATATAGATGGCGAAGATATAGAAAGAGATCTTTGCATGGTAAGAGTTAATACCAGCAGGATCTCTTTCCCTCTCTTTCTCTTAGCTAAGCCAAGAGTATAAACCTTAAACCCAGTATAAACCACAGGTAAAACACTATGAACCATAAAGATAAGAACAAAGGTAGCGCAGCTAAGCCTAACCATCTATCTGCTATATCTGACTCTCTCTATTACGAAGTATACCCTAAGATAATAGCAAGCTTAGAGCACTTCAAAGCTTACAATAAAGAAACTAAAATCCTAGCACATCAGTTTGGTAATCAATCTGCTGAGCGTAACCTACCTGTAGCGCAGGAAGTAAACAATGTCCTTATCATTAGGGGCAGAGAGATAAAGATAAGAGATCAGCTAATAGCCTTTATATCTCCTAAGACAGAAGAAGGTAAGCTGCACCGGAAGTTCTTAGGTAAGGCAGGCATAGAAGATCTAGGCGCAGTTATAGCTCTTGTCTCTGGCAGGTTAGATGTGATAGACTCTGCTTTAGTTCACACCTCGCAAGACACCTTACACTAAGAGCTTAGCTCTCTCTAAGAAAAGAAATAGGAAACAATCTTATGAACAAGAAAAGAAACAAGTACAGACCTCTTCTAACAGGTCCACAGATTACCCACATTCTGTCTCTCTCTAAGAAGCATATAGCTAGTGCTATGAGTGATTCAGCAGATGCAAGTTACTACACTTCTATAGAACTGGTAAAGATCCTAGCGCCATTCCAAGCTAAGATACAGAATGAAGCTCTCTTACCTGCTTATACTCTTGCTGTACCTGCTCCTGACCTACTGGAATCTTTAGGCGGAGAAGCTTCTGCAGAAACTCTAGCTACAAGGTATACATCTGCTAAGGAGAGAGATGCTTACTGGCTGCAATGCTATGAGAAGTACCTAGAAGATATAGGCTCCTGCTCCTTAGAAGAGATAACCTGTGCGCAAGAACACAGATACCTTAATGATCTTATGACTCCTGCTGAGATAACTGCTTTTGAGAAGGCAGAATTCATTAAAGGTGCAGAAGGATCTTCCCTAGGAGATAGCGGGGAGCAAAGCTTATGACTCAAGTAACTTGTGCAATCTCAGGCTTAGACTTTCAGGTATCAGCCTTTAAAGATCTAAGCATAGAATATAAGGAAGGCTATTTCCATCCTATCTTTGCAGCACCTTATTCTTCTCTCTATAAGCTCTATGGTTCTTATACCAAAGGTAAGCTGGGAGCTATAGACAGCTACCTGCTTTTTCTGGCGTTCTTACACTCTTCTGATCAGATAGAGTGGGGACATCCCTTAGCTATAGATCCTAAGGCTCCTTCTACAGCAAAGCTGGTAGCTAACAACTTCTCGCAACTGATAGGAGTTCTGGAGAAAACTGCTCTCATTTCTTACAGCTCTTTCACTCAGCCCTCCTTTAGAGTTACCTTTGCTAACTGTGCTCTGGAAGAGATCCCTATCTGGATAGAAGCTTGGCAAGATAATCTAGAGAGCTTTACTTATTCTAGGGCAGAAGAAAGAGAACGCACAGCTCTAGCAGGAATAGAAAGAAAGCTGCAAGCTCTCATCCTAGCGCCAGAAATTAAAACTGAGCTGTATGCTAATGTAGTAGCAGATTGGGCGCACAAGGCAGGAGAGTTTCCAGCTGCTAAAGTAACTCTCTACAAGAAAACAATAGAGTCCTGCTTTAACACCAATAAGATGTTTAAGACTCCTTTACCTCTTCTTAAAGAGATCAAAGACTTCTGTGAGTGTAATATAGATGCAGGTTCAATCTACTTCCACACTCTTATAAAAGTCTTACAGGAAGGAATAGGCAGGCACTTAGATTATCTAGGGGGCGGCTCTTCTACTTTAGGCTATACTCTCCTTCCCTCTCTATCTGACAAGACTAAGATAGTAGAATCTGAGACTCTTGTAGCAGAGATAGCTAAGGCTGCTCCTTCTGCTATCCCTGAGCGCCGCTCTTATGGTACTAACATTGATTTCATCAAGGCTAAGTTAGCTTATAGAGTCAAGCTTAATAAAGACAGGGCAGAAGCTGCTAGGCTGGCTGCTACAGAAGTACTCAAATCTGAATTCGGAGATCTATAGCTATGCTAGATATATTCGGGAACAATAAAACATTAAGTGAGATTAGAAAGATAAAAATCCAAGCCCTAAAGGATGGACTTTATATGGTTAAAGTACACAATGAGCTTAGAGATAGTAACCGTGTAATCATAACACAAGGAAAAGAACTAAGCACTCTGCAGAAAGATATAAGAGCTCTCAAAAGAGAAGTTAAGAATCTCTTAGCTATAGCGCACACAAGGAGTAAGAATGATGACTAGAAAGTTAGATATGTCAGCTTTATTGCAAGCTGCAAGAGATAAGAAGGCTGCTGAGACAGAAGCTCCCGCTGCTCCTCCTAATACTATTATTATAACTGGGCAGCTTAGTCTCTCTGAGAGGTTAGCTAACCTAAGAAAGGGAGCAGGAATAGCACCTGTAAAAGAACCCACTAAAGAAGTTAAGGCTGCTATAAAGGAAACTTCTGGCAATGCGGTAGGTATGAGCGGAGAACTGATAACTTACAATAAGAATCAGAATGCTTTTATATCCTTTGCAGCTAGCGGAGAATCCTGTGTTCTTATAGGAGCTGCTGGTACTGGTAAAACTACTTGTTCTAAGGGAGCTATAACAGCTTTAATATCTTCCGGTAAGGTTCCATCTTTGCGAGATACAGCTCATAAGCATCTTACAGATGGTACTCCTGGCATTCTTATCATCTCCTATACGCGGCGCGCTGTTAATAATATAAGAAAGGTGCAGAGTGAAGATATGAAGCAGAATTGCATAACCTCTCATAAGCTTCTAGAGTTCGCTCCTGAGTTCTTTACTATAGTAGACTCTGAGTCTGGAATGGAAAAGAAGTCTATGCGCTTTGTTCCTGGGAGAGATAGCTCTAATCCTCTGCCTACTACAATCCACACTATAGTAGTAGAAGAAGCATCTATGTTATCTACAGCTCTTTATTCTGATATAATAAATGCTTTGTCTCATTCTGTACAATGGATCTTTATAGGAGACATACAGCAGTTACCTCCTATCTTTGGTCCCGCCATCCTTGGTTTTAAGCTGAATGAGCTACCTGTAGTAGAACTGACAGATGTATACAGGCAAGCCTTAGAGTCTCCTATCATACGCTTAGCTCACAGAATCCTCTCAGGTAAGCCTATACCAGTAGAAGAATACCCTGAGTGGAAAGTAGAAGATCAGCTAACAATCCACCCTCTTAAAAAGAAGCTAGATCCAGAGACTGCTTGTAGAGTCTTAGCTGCTTTCTTTAAGGGAGCTATAGTAGAAGGCTCTTATAATCCAGAAGAGGACATGATTCTTATTCCCTTCAATAAGGCTTGTGGAACCTTAGAGCTGAATCGGCACATAGCTAACTTCTTAGCAAGGCGCAGCGGTGCAGTAACTCATGAAGTAGTAGCAGGTTATAATAAGCACTACTTCTCAGCAGGAGATAAGGTTCTCTATGACAAGGAAGATGCAGAGATAGTATCTATACACTCTAATCCTACTTATACAGGAGCGAGTTATCAGATCTGCTCTGAGAACCTAGACTATTGGGGGCACAATCCTAAGTTAGCAGAGGAAGTAGCAGCCTCTAAAGGAGCAGGTTCTTCTATAACTTCTTACGGACCTAATGCAGACATAGACTTTCTCTTAGAGTCTGTATCCTCTGATTCAGAAGACAGAGTTACACAAGCTTCTCATGTAATAACTGTAAGGCTAGCTGATTCTGAAACTGACATAGAGATATCTAAGGCAGCAGAAGTTAACTCTCTTCTACATGCTTATGCTCTTACAGTTCACAAGGCGCAAGGCTCAGAATGGAGGAAGGTATTTCTATGTCTCCACCATTCACATGCTGTAGCCTTACAGAGAGAGCTTCTATATACAGGAGTTACCAGAGCAAGAGAAGAACTCTATGTTATATGTGAGCCTGAGACGTTTACTAAAGGAATAGTAAATCAAAAGATAAAAGGAAGTACACTAGCTGAGAAGGCTGAATTCTTTAAAGGTAAAGGAGATTGGAATGGATAGCGAAGACAAGAGTATAAAAGAAGACAAGAACACACCTTACATGGCAGAAAGAATCTACCAAGTAGAGTTCGAAGGGCATTATCCTATAGGAGCTGTAGCAGTAGTTAAAGCAGCTAATGAAGAAGAAGCTATAGATAGATTCAGGAAGCAACTAGCTAAGGAAGAGCCTCATTTAATGAGAAGCAATCCTAAGTGTAACATAAGGGCTGAGCTGTTACCTTTTAAAAACCAGCAGGTTTATATCCTGCACAATGGGAACTATTGATATGAATAAGCAGAAACAGAAAGAACTAAGCACACGTATGCAAGACAAGCTATTCCCTAAGAGCAAGGAGCGCAAGCCAGCCAGTGACTTACAGAAGGCAGCTAGCAGAATGAACTGGATACTAGGCTTTACAGTTAAAGGTATAAGTTCCTATAACTTGCAGCTACATGATGCTGTAACTCCTAGCCCTAGTACCTACGAAGCCCTAGCTGCCTATAACCTAGCAGTGTATAATCTTAAGGTAGCAGTAAGGGAGGACTACGCTACCTTCAAGGTTAACATTATGGTAGGTAGGGAGATGGAGAAGGGCTCTCTAGCAGCTCTAAGGCTAGAACCAGCTAATACCCCCCAGTTACCTAAGCTATGCTGCTGTATTGAGTGTAATAAACCTTTTAATACTGGAGACTACTTCGAAGCTGACATTAGCCCGCTATCTGATCCTACACCTAACTGGGCTAATGCTGTTAAGCTAGATAGTAACTTCCAAGTTAGATGGGAGCTACACGCAGATGACTACCCGCGTAGGCATATAGACTGCGCTTACCCTGACATACCCTTCTAACAGAGACTAAAAAACAATTTGACGAACTGGAAGAATCAAGTATAGTGTCTACATTGATTGGGCATATACCGAACCACAAAGAAGTATGTATATGCCTAGTCTCTGTAAGATCTTAAGATCTATAACTCCCATCCAAACTTAAACTTTTAAAAGTGAGAAAGATATGTCAGAAGCACCACTAGAAAATCAAGATCACCTAACAGATCCAGTACAAGAAGTTCCTGTTGGTCCTAATGTAATTGGCGCAGTTAACCCAACGCCTGAAGAAATGAAGCAGCTAATCGCTGACATTAAGATTAACCATAACTTTAATGTTGATGTTAAAGAAGCTACCTTTAACTTTAAGCGAACTAAAGATGCTGAGAGTGGCATTGAAACAATTCGTGAGTCAGTGCAGCTAGCTGTACCTTATGTTTCTGTACAAGGTATTGTAGATATCTTAGAGTCTGTAGGTGTAGAAGAAGGCCAGCCTAATAAAGGCTTGGAACTTCTGCTGGAAGCTATGGAAACTATTACCAATACAGCAGCCCGTGCACTCCTGGCAGAAGATGCTAAGCTTAATGCTGCTACCTTCCCTCTTGAAAAGATTACTTGGCAGTTTATTGCTAACCAACCTAAGGCTCAGCGTAGAGGCGGCGGTATTCCTAAGGAAACTTGGGAAGGCTTTGCAGAAGATTATGTTGCAGTTATGGTTAGTCACGCAGGTAAGACTGTTGACCAAGCCACTCGTGCAGCTAAACTCTTACATGGTAAGTTAGCTTCCTGTAAGACTGCTACTCCTGTCTTGGAACTCTTAGTAGATCAGTTAGCTATCTACGCAGAGAAGACAGAAGCTGCCGAAGAGTATCAAGATTGTATTGACTTCTTGGTTACACGAGCCGATCAGTACTTGAATATCACTGACGAAGAACTCTTGTCTGCACTATAAGAACCTGGATCTGCCCTAGCTCTTAGCTTCTGTTAGTAAGAGCCTTTACAAGAGAAGACCTTTGCCCCAACTTAGGTCTTCTCTTTTTTTAACCCTACTTTGAGAGTATTTATATAAAAGCTGTCTGCATGCAGTTACATGTGCTAATGTATAGCCTTCGTAATGCGCACTTAGTTGTGCGATAGCAGGCAGCTTTCTATATAAACATTCTTCCCTTCTTCTATTAACCTTAACCTAGCCTGCGAACCTTCTTCTGTATGAGACAGTATGAACCTATCTGGAATAGACTTAAGCTAGATCATACTGCTTCTATACAGGCGCCGGTACATTTACACCTAAGAATTATCAAGGCTGTTAAGAAGGAGAAGACTAAAGATCAAGGCTGGAAACTACTAGTCTCAGAAAAGAACCTCGCATTCAAACTCCATAGAGAGATAGAAGGTGAGACTATAACCTTCAGCTTTATAGAGATCGCAACTAAGATTGAGCTGAAAGATCTATAAGAGCTTTGCTCCCCTTTCATATATACAAGGCAGATATAATATGAACACACCTACCAGTACTCCCGCACAAAACCAGCAATACCAGATTAAAGAGAAGTTAGCAGAGCTAGAAAGTATGCTCTTAAATAAGACTCCTGGTATGGCTACTGCTTTAAGATCTATACACTCCGCTTTAAAGAAAGACTCCGCACTTGTAACAATCCTATCAGATGAGGAATGTGCAATCCTAGTTAATGGCTTAAAGAAACAGACAGCCGTAGAGATTGCAACCTCATCGCTTAAAAAGAAACCTAAGAAAGCATTAAATAAAACTACTGTAGCTGACCTGTAGGCAGAGCCTATTATGGACCTTTCTCATCTAAGAGAGAAGCTGAATACTTCTCCCCTATCTACAGAAGATCACTCAAGGCACCCTACTCCTTTAGCTACCTTCCTTCTCATCTACACCAAAGCAGAGAAGGAGTGTTATATAGACTATATGGAAGGAGCTAGGAGACTGGTAAAGTTTCTCTCTCCTATAAGCATACCTTGCTACCCAGAATCTTACAGAGTTCCTGCTCTCTTGAGTGGGTATTCTACTTATGAGGTAGCTAAGATTCTATTACCAGGGAACCCAGCAGTAGAAGGCATACAGTCTTACCTAACGCGACTAGAAGTAGTAGAGAGAGCTATCTGCTTCTGTATGATAGAAGAAGTATTGCCAGCAATAAGCATAAACTTATCCCTACAAGGGAAGGCAGAATCATAATGACTATTAAACAAGACATGGATGACTTCTTAGATGCAGAGCTAGACGGCTTAGTGCCCTTAGAAGATTACGCAGATACCAGTGAAGATCTCCCAGAAGAAGGGGAGCAAGAACTGATACAGGTAATAACTTTAGAGCCAGGAGAGATAGATCCTAGGCTTAAGCTTCTCTCTCACTCTTCAAGAACTACCTTACACAAGTGCCCTAGGAAGTATCAACTCTATCGCTTATCTTCTGATGAGACTCCTTTAGAAGAGCTGGCTCAGATAGGACAGAATGTTACATTTGCTTATGGTACAGCAGTAGGTGTAGGAGTGCAATCTACTCTGGAAGGTAAGACTCCTACTCAGATCTTCATGGATACATTCCTAAGCTGGGATACAGATCTATTAGATGACAATCCTAAGCAGAAGAAGTCTTTCTGGCTAGCTATGTTTGCAGTACAGAAGTTCATAGCTTTAAGAGAGAATGGATTCTTAGATGAGTATGAGCTGGTATATTATCCTGATCCGGCAGAACCTACTGGTCCTTTGCTTCCAGCAGTAGAACTGGCATTTGTAATTAACTTCTCTAATGGCTTTGCTTACAGAGGTTTCGTAGATGCAGTTCTTAGGCACAAAGATACAGGGGAGATAATGGTTTTAGAAGCTAAGACTTCCTCTGCTATAGCTAACCCTGCTACATTCAAGAACTCAGGCCAGGCTTTAGGCTACTCAGTTATCTTAGATCTCCTGTTCCCTGAGCTCTCTTCTTATGTAGTTCTGTACCTGGTATATGAGACTAAGAGCTATGAGTACAAAGAACTCCCATTCCAGAAGAGCTTGCTTCAAAGAGCTCTCTGGCTGCAAGAGCTAATGATTGATACTCAAATGATTGAGCTGTATGAATCTTATGAGGTATATCCTATGCACGGAGAAAGCTGCTTCGACTTCTTTCGAGAGTGCGAGTACCTAGGCTTGTGTACCTTACAGACAGAGAACTTAGTTAAGCCCCTTACGCAAAAGATCTTAGATAAGATTGCTAAGGATGAAGCTAGGTATACCTTTAAGATAGACTTTGATGAGCTAGTAGAAACTCAGATAAGAAAGGCAGGACTTTAAGACCCTTTAAGGGAAGGATAAGATCATGGCAGACTACTTCACAAGCGAAGATTATGAGGACTGGCAAGCCTATATGGTAGACACTGATTCAGTATCTACAGCTTCAGGTTATGTACCTACTTCTAATGGTAACTTTGGGCCACATATAGTTAGCCCTAGCAGCTTTGCTTCTCCTCAGAATTATAAGGAAGAAGGTAAGTGGCATCTGTACCTAGATAATCCTGTAGGTTTTGGTAAGCATAGGCATGATACTCTCAAGGAAGTAATAGATACAGATAAAGAGTACTTCTCTTGGATGAGAGATAATGATGTCCTAGAGATTACTGCTAGTATCAAGGTCTATCTAGGAGAGCAGCTAGAAGTACCAGAAGAGGAAGCTCAAGAGATATTAGACTTCGATGATGACATACCCTTTTAACACCTAAAACAGAAGGAGCTTCAGCTTATGAACAAGTTTACAGTAGGTGAGTTATGTGAGGCACGTAACTTAGGTAAGTGGTATGACTGCGAAGTAGTAGGTATAGCAGATCCTAAGACCAGAGCTATGAAATCTGAGCAAAAAGGAGACTATATTATCTTAGTGCCAGTAGACCTTAATCCTAATAGGTCCGATGGTACATGGTTAGCTAGAGAATCTACATTGAGAAAGAAGCGCCCACCAAAGGAGTCTGACAGTTCTTTAGAGCAGGCAGCAGACAAGTTCATAGGCAAGCTTAAAGACAGTTTGTTTTCAGAGAAACAGAAGGAGCTAGAGACAGAAGATGGCTAAACTAAACACATTAAAAGAATCCTCTACCCACAGGATCATAGTATACGGAGCACCTAAGACTGGTAAATCAGAACTGGTAGGTAAGCTTGCAGAGTTCTATGATCTCATCTGGGTAGACTTAGAGAATGGGCACTCAGTCTTACATAAGCTTCCTGAAACTTGGAAGCAAAGGATTGAGATTGTAAACATAAGGGATACTAAGAGCTATCCTATAGCAGCAGAGACCTGTCTTAAGATGGTTAAAGGTCCAGTCTCTATCTGTGAAGTACACAGTAAGGTAGGCTGCATGATCTGCACAAGAGAAGAAGTTAAGGTATGCAAAGATGCTCCTAAAGAAGAGCACGGAGATATACATGCTAGCTTCTTCATAGATCTAGATATCCCTGAGATGGGACCTGAGAAGATAGTTGTATTTGATTCTCTTACTCAGCTATCTAACTCTATTATCTCTCACATAACTAAGAAGCAGCCTGATGATTACAAGCTGAACTATGATGACTGGGGTAATCTAGCTAAGCTTCTGGATGTATTCCTATCTGAGATACAGCAAGCAGGTTACAATGTTATTGTGATCTCTCATGAGCAGGAGATAGAAGGAGAGAATAAGAAGAAGTCTCTTACTCCTGTAGGTGGTACTAGGAACTATTCTAGGAATGTAGCTAAGTTCTTTGATCATGTTGTATACTGTGAGAGAAAGAATAAGAAGCATGTCTTTGCATCTTCTACTACATACGCCACCAATATCTTGACAGGCTCTAGGTCTGATGTTAAGATAGAAGACGGTGGAGATGATGCTTCTCTCCTAGCAATATTTAAACCTGAGTTGTATGCGCAAAGGATAGCAGCTTCCTCTGGCGCACCCTCAGTTACAGCTACCAAAACTGGAAGCTCTGTATCTAAGAGTCCTGTCAAGGCTAGTACTGCGGCCATCCTAGCTAAGCTTAAGAATCAAAAGAAGAAATAGGAGTAATCTATGCGAGCACCAAAGAAGATAACCTCAGCATTCGAAATGGTTATGTCTGATATCTCTTATAAGAGAGAGCTTCCAGGTAAAGATATCTGGCAGACTTATGCAGAGTCTATTAAGAAAGGCGCAGACTGCGAGGATCTAAAGCTAGCTATGAGACAGGCACTGCTCTTGAAAGGTTACAAGGATCAGAACATACAGCTTATAGCAGGGCGCCTTCTTAGAGGTAGATACAAAGGTGAGATGCACATGGTACTTAGAGTTGTGGATCATGGCCAGGTTTGGATCTTAGATAGCCTTCTCTCTAGGCCAAAACCTTTTGAGTCTTATATGGACCGCTACCTTAAAGAAGAATACCTCCTGTCTCATACAGGCTTATACTATCATGGACATAAGTTCATGGAAAGAGACCTAGTACCTAAGTGGCAGAGGTATCAAAGAATTCTCCGTGAGGAGATGAGTGAGAAGATGAAAGATAAGAAGTGGAAAGACTTGCAAGTGACACTATAAAATAAACTTAAGCATATACAGAAACCTTTAACTTTTAATAAACCTTTATAGAAATCCAATAGGAATATATTATGTCAAATTTTGATGATCTACTAGACTCTACCTTAGATGACCTTGATGACTTGCCTTCGTTCGAGCCTTATCCCGTAGGTGCTCACAAGGTATTAGCTACCTTAGCTTTCAAGAACATTAAGACTAATGAAGGCGAAGCTCCTGATGCTATTGAACTAGCTTTCAGCTATCTAGAAGCTGTGGAACTGGCTGATGCACAAGCTGAAGCTCCTAAAGCAGAGTCTAAGTGCTCTATCTTATTCATGTTAGATAATGAATTCGGCAGAGGTAATCTTAAGAAGTGTGCAATGCCTTTGCAAGCTGCCTTAGGTACTGCTTCTATTAGATCTACTGTAGAAGAGTGCAATGATGTAGAATGTATTATCATGACTTCTCTCCGCAAGGATAAGAATGATCCTGATAAGATCTATCTCCAGGTGAAAGAGATTGCTGTTGTCTAGCACCAGCTAGTACCACCAGTAAGAGCTAAAGAAGCCTCAATATCTTAACCGGTATTGGGGCTTTTTAGGTACTACAGATACCAGACTATAGGAATATAAGCATGTTTGATAAAGAGTTCTTACAATGGCTTTATGACAGGCTACATCATATACATGGAGAGTCTGTTAATGTGGATTACATGCACAAGCTTAAGAGCATTATAGAAGCTACTGATCCTGACAAGGTAACTCTCAGTAAAGTACACTACACACAGGCAGCACATACTAATGATAGCTAAGCCTAAGCAGCAGCCTAAGACAAGCTCCAAGCTAGCGCAGCATATAGCAGCTATGAGAGATGCAAAAGCAGAAGGCATTTCTCTGAGTACTGGTAGGCGGCAAGTTCTGGCAGAAGATTCTATTCTATTCTGGGGAACAGCAGCAGATAAGAACTACCTACCTTATCTTAAAGGTTGCGTAGGATCTTATACAGTGCGCCTGCGTTTAGATAAGCTGGAGACTGTAGCTCAGTTAAAGATGTACTGCGCAGGAAGAAAAATCAATAAAGTCATATCCACCTCCGTAGATCTCTTAAAGAAACTCTTATACTGGGATAAAAGAAAAGCTCCTTCCCTGTCTAACTATGCCGGATCTTATTTTAAGATACCTTCTATGAATAGCTCTGCTGGGCCTGATATAGAAATAGTATTCATATCTCCATTGAAGCAGTTGGTAACAGTACCTTCTGGTAAGTTCATGGCAACGAGGCTTATAAAGAAGCTTACTCATAAGGATGAATGGTTCGTACCTTCTGCTTTTAACTGGGAAGAACTAACTCCTGAGAAAGAAGAAGCATCTTTCAACTTCATACAGAAGCATTCATTCATGGTCTGTATAGATATAGAAACCTTTAGAGAGAATGCTGCTATCAGGTGCCTATCTTATACAGGCTTCTACTATATGCCAGGCTCTTCTATCTTGCAAAGCATGAGTTATGTCTTACCTATGGACTCAGAATATAACCTAGCTATCATGAAGAAGTGGAACTGGGAACTTAAAGCACCTAAGGTATTTCAGAATGGAAAGTATGATATCGCTTATCTCGCTCGTTACAATGCTCCTGTTTATAACTATCTATTTGATACTGCTCATTGGTTCCATTCTTGGTATAGCGAACTCCCTAAAGACCTCGGCTTCCTTAATAGTTTCTTTATACGAGAAGCTGTTTACTGGAAAGATCTAGCAGAGACTAATGACTTACATGAGTACTATAGGTATAACGCTCTTGACACTTGGGGTACTGGTAATGCTTTTCTTGCAATGCTTATAGAAGCACCAGAGTATGCTAGAACTAACTACCTCTTAGAATTTCCTCTTGTATTCCCTTGTCACTTATCAGAGATGACAGGAATAGAAAGAGATATGGATACTCTTAAAGCAGCTAAGGCTGAGCAAGATGCTATCATAGATAAGGCCACCTTCTCTCTTAATACTATCCTCTCAGTTCCTGCAGGGGAGAGCTTCAATGTTAACTCACCTAAGCAGATGATGCAGCTACTAGCTCTCTTAGGCTGCAAAGATCTTAAGAATGCAGATGCCAAAGCTCTGGCTAAGGCTCGCTTCAGACATCCTCTTAATGCTAAGATCCTATCCCTTGTACTTACAATAAGGAAAGCTAGGAAGCTAGTTTCTACATACCTTACTCCTGGTAAAGAATTTAGGAGACAAGATGGCACAGGCAGTAGGATCTTATTCGCTCTTAATCCTCATGGTACAGATACCTCTCGCTTGGCTAGCAGAGAGCACCACTTTTGGTGTGGCTTGCAAGTACAAAACATACCTCGCGGCCCTGCTGTTAAGAGAACTCTCAAAGCAGACCCAGGATTCTTCTTAGCAGAAGCTGACCTATCTCAGGCAGAGAGTAGAGATACAGCTTACATATCTGGAGATCCTACTCTGATAGAAGCTGTAGAACACTCCCCAGATTTCCACTCTTACAATGCTTCTAAGTTCTTTGGTGTTCCGTTCGAAGAGATCTATGATGCACTGAAGCAAGAAGTTATTAACAAACCTCTAAGACAACTGGGTAAGCCAGTCAATCATGGTGCCAATTATAATATGGGAGCTTATGTTCTTATAGACACTATGGGAGAGGAGAAGGTACAGGAAGCTAAGATCCTCTTAGGCTTGAATAGATTCTGGACTTACATGCAAGTAGCTGAGTATCTCCTAGAGCAGTTCCATAAAACCTACCCAGGTATTAGAGGAACTATGTATGAAGGAGTTAAGAATGAGATAGCTATGACAGGGATGCTTAAGAGTCAGGCTGTTCACTACTGCACTTCTAAAGAAGACTGGGACCTGCAAGCAGAAGGTTCTTGGACTCGTAGATGCTTTGGTAATCCTTCTGCCTCTAAACAATCTCTTAATTCTTATATAGCTCATCCACCTCAATCATTAAATGCACAAACACTAAATAAAGCTTATCTAGCAACCTATCATAATATAGCAATGAATCCAAAACATACAGCTAACTTTAAACTTAATGCACAGATACATGATTCGATTCTCTTTCAGTTCAGAGAAGATCATGAGTACTTGTGTAAGATGGTTGAGGATCTCTTAGAGATACCAGTAACTATTAAAGCATATGACGGAGTAGTAAGGACGTTTACAGTTCCAGCAGAGACTAAGTGTGGACCTGCAGATAACCCATCAATTTATTGGAGTGAGTGTTAATGAAATTTATATACAGTCCTAAAGGAGGTGGTACGTTTACTGCACCTAGGGAGTATGATGTAGGCAGTAAATGCAGAGGCCATACTATACCTTACGGCGGCAGACCTACAGGAGTAGAACTGACCAGAGAAGAGCTACAGTACTTAGGCTTAAATCCTGGAGATCATAGGCAACTTGTAATGAAGCTGTTACCTATCTCACAACCAACAGACTCAGCAGAGAAGGGAGCTTAGACTACAGATGGTATTAGAAGTATCGCCTCTTTCAGAGTCCCTGGAGCCTGAAGAACAGGTAGAGCAGGTAGATATATTCTTAGATGCACCCCTTGTAGAAGAAGTGCAGCAGCCTGCTAGTGCTGTAAACTTCGTAGCTACTTATCTAGATTATACAAACAAAACTGAGTGTCCTACTTTCTTTCATAGGTGGGCTGCTATAACTTCTTTAGCTGCATACCTAGGAAGAAGCATGTACTTTAGGCATGGGCATTTTACAATCTATCCTAACATGTATACCTTACTTATAGGTTCACCAGGAGCTAGGAAGTCTAGTGCTATTAAGATGAGCTCTAAGCTTCTTGGTCTTGCTGGGTATGATACCTTTGCAGCTAAGAAGACTAGGCAAGAGAAGTTCCTAGAAGACTTAGCTTTGCAGAGTGATAGATTGGCCGGAGCAGGATCTCTAGATTTAGACACAGACGTAAGTATGCTGGAGCAGAATCTATGGGGAGAAGAAGCAGGAACCTCTACTAAGAGTATGTACATAGATAGAGAACCTACTGAATGCTTCATAGCTGCTGATGAGTTTAATGTCTTCCTTGGTTTAAAGAACCTAGATTTCATATCTCTTTTGGGAGATCTATGGGACTTTGATGGAGTGTATGATTACAGGCTGAAGAATGCTAAGAGTCTATTCATTCCTTATCCTTCTATATCTATCTTAGGAGGTACTACTGCTACTGGCTTTGATCAGGCATTCCCACCTGAGACAGCAGGACAAGGCTTCTTCTCCAGATTACTCTTAGTCTACGGGGAGCCTACAGGAGTTAAGTATACCTTTCCACCGCCGCCGGACTTAGACTTGCAGAGAGATCTGATAGGCATCTTGCATAGAATAAAAGCAGAAGTTGTTGGAGAGGTTACAATGACTGATGAATCTAGAGAGCTATTAGATATAATCTACCATTCATGGGAGCCGCTTGAAGATCTTAGATTCGAACACTACTCAGGTAGAAGACTCTCGCATCTAATAAAACTCTGCATGGTTGTAGCTGCATCAAGAATCAGCACTGAGATCTTACCAGAAGATATTAGATATGCCAATGCTATGCTTACTTATACTGAGAGCTTAATGCCTAAGGCTTTAGGTGAGTTTGGTAAGGCTAGGAATAGCGGAGTAAGTCATACAATTGTAACTGCAATAGATCAAGCAATGATAGGGCCGACTCCTAATCCTATCAGCTTCTTACAGATATGGAAACTGGTACACCAGGATCTAGAGTCTAGGCTACAACTTGCAGAGATACTATCTAACCTTACAGGAGCAAATAAGATACAGGATGTAGGAGACCAGAAGTACCTACCTGTAAGAAAGGTAATGAGTAAAGCGAAAGAAGGTACGATTGATTTAGATCTTATTAAACAACTTGAAGATGGAGCACATAGAGTATGAGCATAGAAACAGAAACCCCTAATGAAGAGAAAGATTCAGTAGCAAAAGAAAGAATCCTAATAGCTTATCATGATCCTTGCATAGATGGCTTTACATCTGCTTGGGTTACAGCTAGGAGCTTAGAGAAGGCTAGACCTAATGCAATTATAGACTGCTTAGGTGTGACTTACAATGAGAAGAGTCTGACTGATCTACACAATATGATCCTTGTAGGGATGTATACTAACCTATACATAGTAGACTTCTCTGTATCTTTAGCTTGGATAGAGAAGCTACAGGAAGCACCCACTGGTCCTGAGATAGCTATAATGATCCTAGATCACCACAAGACTGCCTTTGAGATGTATGCAGAGAAAGGGTATGTAGTTGATAAAGACTCTAAGCTCTTTAAAAAGATACCTGAGCTGAATACAGCTATAGTATTAGTTAATGCCCTTAGCGGAGCAGGCATCTGTGCGGAGTTCTTTGGGGGTATGCTACCTAATCATGGCGAAACTCTAGTAGAGTATGTACAGGATTATGACCTGTATCAGTTTGAGTACTCAGAGACTAAAGCTATTAACATGTACCTGAGGCAGTTAGCTAAAACTTTCTCTGCTTGGGATAGAGCAGCAGCAGATCTTGAGCAGCATGATACTAGGAG
This sequence comes from Coxiella sp. (in: g-proteobacteria), assembly GCA_002732805.1. Classification (GTDB taxonomy): domain Bacteria; phylum Pseudomonadota; class Gammaproteobacteria; order Coxiellales; family Coxiellaceae. The sequence goes on along the minus strand of NVSS01000025.1, from coordinate 19,219 downwards.
CAGGATAGTAATAGCAGGGAACAGATTGCTAGCTGAGCATGAGAAGAAGGTAGAGTTCTTTGGCAAGGAGACACTACCAGTAACCATAGCTGGGCATAAGATGCTAGCTGCTACCTGTCCTGTAGAGTTTACTTCTGCTGTAGGTAATTATGTAGCAGAGAAGCACCAACTTCCTTGTCTCCTATTTGATATGGATGAGTTCACTGCATTAGGTAAGACTTTAGTAGGCGAACCTGGAAGATTCACATTCTCCCTAAGAAGCGTAGGAGATACAGATGTTTCTGCTATAGCTAAAATCTTTGGAGGAGGAGGGCATAAGAATGCTGCAGGATTTGAGGTTAGCTACATAGAAGCTGGAGGTATCCTAGATAATGTATTTAAGAGAGGAGCATACGCAGAGGAGGAATCTAAAGATGGGAACAACTAGAAAGAACCTAGAGGTGTGGAGTGAGGCGCGGATAGCTCTTAACAAAGAAGTTGCTAACCATCCTGTACTCTTGAATCTCTTGGGACCTCTCCCTAAAGATGATCACGGAGCTTGGCTAGGAGAAGTAGCAGCTTATGTAGGAGTGATCATGAATGGGGACTATATGCCAATGGAGCTGGAGCACTTGTATCCTAAGCTCTTTTGGAAACTTAAAAAGAAAGGAGTTATAATAGTATCATGAGCACTAAAAATAGCACAGATAAACTGAAAGGAGCCGGAAGGCTAAAGAAGGGAAGCGAGAAGATAGAAAGAGCTATGAAGGTAGGAGATGAGTTTGATTCTGTTCCTGCCCCCTTTAAAAGACCTCTCCCTTTCATCATAGGCTTAGCTGGTAAGGCAGGATGTGGTAAGACTACTGTTGCACAAGCTATAGATAATGTAATAGACGAGAGAAATACTCTTATTCGTTATAGCTTTGCTAAGCCTTTGAAAGATATGTTACTTGGGGGGCTAGGTCTGGTAGATAAGGACACTGCTGCAGCTAGTATCTACGGCTGTGATTACAGAGGTATCATTCAGACTCTTGGAACAGAGTGGGGAAGGCACCTAGTACATCCTGACATCTGGGTGATAGCAGCAGAAACCTATATAGCTAGAAGGAACCTAGGAAGGGGGCCTATAGATCTAGTTATCATTGATGATGTTAGGTTTGAGAACGAAGCTACCTGGGTAAGAGAGCATGGCTTGCTGGTTCATATAACAGGAAGGAAGGCTACTCTCACTGAAGAACAAGCTGCTCATATCAGTGAGAATAGTGTGATTGTGCAAGCTGAGGATCTGATGGTAGATAACTCCATGTCAGACATGTCTCATTTAGAGAATACTGCTGAGTACATCTACCTCAATGCTAGAGATGGCATAGATGCTACAAAGCTAAGAGGTAGAGTAGAACCTCCAGCCTCTAAAGGGTAGATAAAAATAGGGAGTCTAGGAACAGTACAGAAATAAGCTTCTACTCTGTAAAGTCCCTAAACTCTCTACCTCCCATTAACCTTTGCATACTTTGAGTGAAAGGACTACTAAGAGATTGTGAGATCTTATTAGCTTGAGACAAGTTAGTAGTCCTATTCAACTGAGTGAACCACTTATTAAACTCCTCCGATCTACCTCCCGCAGCAGCATAACCTTCAGCGAAACCTTCAATCTGTTCTAAGGTAGGATTCTGTCCTGCTATAAGCGTAGTCTTAATTGCTTGTCCTAGAACTGCCCTCTTCTTAGCATCCGCTAAACCATAAGCCTTATACCTATATACAGCATCAATAGCAATAGCTTCATCAAGAGGCTTGCCGCCAACCATTCTACCTAGATTTGCCAGAGAAAGAAGATCATTAGAAGCGATAACATTACCTCTATTAGAAGTACTGTAAGAAGCATTAACAGGATTGGCAATACCTTGTAAGGTTTGAGCCAAGCCAGCCAGAGGTCTACTTAAGCCATTGTGCTCTATACCTTGCAGGAGAGTAGTACTTATATCACCGCCTGCTGCAAGCTTCTTAGCTGTAGTGAAAAGATTAGCAAAGAACTTAGTTGATGCAGCGTAGATAGGAACATCTACAGGATTGGTAGGTACAATGGTAACATGCCTAGGGTTAATATCACCCCGAGTATAGAGGTTAATCTTTAGGTCTGGATCTATTAAACCTAAGGCATTAGATGCCATGCCATACATAAGCCAATCACCAGCTTCCTTACCAGCTATTCCATACACTGCATCAAAGGCATCTCTGTGTTCTTTGTTACCAGAAGCATTACCTAAGAGAGAAGTGTTAATAGCATTGAATCCAGGTAAGCCATTCATACCATGTATAGTTCCTTGCAAGGCTAGCAGAGTCATAGTATCTTTAGCATGACCTTCTCCTACATGTCTTAGAAGCTGCTGCATAAGATTAAACTGGTAAGTTTGGAATAGGCCTATAGCTTGTCCTATAGCTCCTTGGAACATCATAGGTCTCTGAGAAGCTAGGTAGTTACCCTGAGTCCGGTTTACGAAAGTATTGATATAAGCAAGCTGCTCTTTAGAAGACATCAGATTCCTGCTTACTGCTACATCTGTCATTTGCTTCATAACATCTGCAGCTACGAACCTGTTGAACTCTTCAGCCAGCTTGTTACCAGTCCACTTCTCACCAGTGTTAGCGAGGTTAGCTAGATTCTTCTGTACTCCATCTATCCTGCTACTCCAAGCTTTTACATCTTTACCTGTATAAGTCAGAGCATCCAAAGCAGTCTTGTACTGATCAGAGATAGAAGTAACAACTCCTATATCCTTATAGAACTGCATGTCTGCACCTACAGCATTAAAGCGACGAACTGAGTTGGCTATAAGCTTAGTAGGAGAGAAGACAGTGCTATCTGTTCCTGGGACTTTGATCCTAGTAAGAGCAGCCAAAGCACCTACAGCTTCTTCATCTCCCTGAGAGATAGCTCGTATTACTGCCTTAGTCTCTGCTCCCAGAAGAACATTAGCACTTACTGCATTGTTCACTGAGTTAAGAGTATCCAGGCGAAGAACTATTGTAGCAAGAACACTGTTACCTTTCTGTATAGCCTTGGTGAGTACTCCTTGCGCTGGACCAGCATTAGCGAAGACTTCCATAGCAGCATCATAATGAGCTCCTTTATAACCTGCCTGTTCTAGCATACCATTAACTGCTAGCAGCTCATCTTCAGTTCTAGCAGACTCAACTGCTCCAGATACTTTCCGGTACATCTTACTGATAGCTTCATCAGCCATAGTATTGACATTAACCCAGAAAGGATAGTCTGAATTCTTCCTTACAGCTAAGGCTGTTTTTATGTAATCATTGTAAGGATTCTTAACTGAGTCATCTGCAAAGCGATTCAAAGAATCTATTGAGAACTTAGAGGTAGCTACATTAGTATACTCATCACCTAAGCGTTTAAGCTCTTGGAACTGTACTTCATACTTAGCAGTTACAGCTTCTCTTACAAGGCCAGAGTCTCTTGCCATATGCCAGTTCAGAAGATCAGCAGTAATCTTTCCAGGATCAGTAGCAGGTAAGAAAGGAGCAGATACTCCAGATCTCTTAGCAGTAATGTCCAAGTAGTTATCACTCAGAGTCTTCTCATATTCCCACTGTCCTATAGAGGAGAAGTAATCTTCAGCTTCTTTCTTAGTCCTAATCTTAAGGTGCGGATTAGTTTTCAGCTTAGAGATCTGTCTCTCTAGATCCTCAGCAGTTGTTGCATATAAGGTAGTGTGATGACCAGTAGCTGTTACTGAGGAATCAGTTACCATAGCAAAGTGAGGGAAGTCTTTAGGGTTAATAGGAATAGGATAGAAGGACCCAGGATCTCTCTGATACACTGCTCCCTGAGCTGAACGAATAGTGCTGAGAGAAGAAGTCCTAGCTCCATTAGTTTCTATATGGGCGCGAGCCAAAGAACTAACTTCTGAGTTCTTAATCTCTAAGAGCAGAGGAGTATCAGGGTTAGACAGGACAGGTCGTGTAGGAGCTAGAGCTGGAGTTGGTACTTCCTTCCCTGCTGCTATTGCTGCTTTAGCTGCTGCTGCATTAGCCTGTTCAACTTCTGCTACAGCTTGCTTCCAGCGTATAAGCTTAATAGGCTCAAGAGCATTACCTGCTGCATTAAGTCCATAGATCTCTTCTAGGTTCCTTACTCTCTGAGATAGAACTGACCACTCTACAGCTGCCTCCTGATTGTTAGCAAGCTTGTACAGAAGAGGCTCTAAGACTTCAGTTGTTTTAGCTTGGAAGTCCCTAGTAGCTCTGGAAGTTACAGACCCAATAAACTCAGTGGTAGCAGCAAGGCCGCCGTAATTGGAAGAAGCTGCTGATGCAAACCCTGCACCTGCTCCAGATCTGTTAGCATCACCTGCAACTTTACCTGAGCTTATATCAGGCAGCTGATCAAACCACTTACCAAGAACTTCCTTAGAAGCTATATTACCAGAGGCTTGGTACTGCTTCTGTAAGCCTTTGATGGTAGCCATGTTCTCTATGACATTATTGTTGATCTCTTTAAAAGGAGTAGTATCATAAGTAAGCTTCATATGCTGAGGTACTGCACTCATATCTACCAAGCCTGCATCAGCTTTCCAGGAGCCTTGATCTACCAGCTTCTTTGTATACTGTGCTGCATGATCCTGCATAGCAAAGATATCTGAGTCAGCTGATTTAAGAACTCCATCTTTAACCTGCTCTCCTCCCAGCCAGGAAGACTTAACATTTACCATAGAAGCTATCTCATCCTGAGTCAGCATATTCATACGCTTAGAATAAGACTCTACCAGCTTCTTATCTAGAGGTCTTACCAGATGACCAAAGAGCTTCTCAAAGGTAGGAGCCTCTACTGCCATTCTTCCTGGGTACTGAGTAAAGAAGGAGAAGCTATCAGCCATAAGTTCTGCATTAGAGTTAAGATACTGGAAGTCTTCTGAACCTTCCTGTACATTCTTCCAAGCTCCAGGTCTAGCTTTCTTAGAAGCTGCAATGATTTCTTTCTTAACTGTAGCAAACTCAGACTTAGGTATGCCGCCTATATCAAGAATAGTATTGAACTTAACATGGCCTTCTTCATGCAGGATTGTAGATACCAGCTTATGGAGAGGCTGTTCTGTAAGAGCTTTAGCAGATACCTCTATCTTAGAGAATCCTTTAGTCTCACCCGCGACCACTGTTCTTAGTCTTGCGATTGTACCGCTTGTCAGATCTTCTACAGAGAATCTTATCCCTAGCATAGATCGCAACTTGTTAGCTACAACTGTTGCATCAGATCCTACAAGACCTTCTGTAGTAGACTTATGCAGCTTGTTCGCTACCAGTGCTTTTGTATCAGCAATAGATTCCCTTATAGATCCAGCCCTTGCAGAAGTAAGAGATCCATCTTCAGCTACGATCTTTACAAACTGCATACTGCTGTCAGGAATGTCTGCAATAGCTTTCTCCAGAAGAGGTATATCATCTGCTCCAATTCTTATAGGCTTAGCTACAGTAGGCTTAAAGGTAGGAAGCTTAGCTGCCCACAGATAGCGAGCATTAGCTTCTAAAGGCTCAGAAGTAAGCATACTCCAAGCAGTACTTCTATCTGCCTTACCCTTTCCAGGAACCTTCAGATTGTACCCTGAGTTAAAAGAATAGCTCTTAGAGCCAGCTTTAACTCCACCGGCAGAGACCTTAATAGACTCTCCTGCTTTAAGAGTATCAACCAAGCTGGTGATAACAGGGATCTCAGTAGTAACCTCTCCTGCAGATTCGCCCCATACCTTTGTATAAGACCTGGCTACATTAGCGTATTCATCTATCTCATCTATAGTAGCATCACCTTTAGAGATCTTTCTCTTCAGCTTACCTAGCAGCTTCTCTAGCTTAGGAGCCTCAGCAAAGCGAGTAGCTTCCTGCATACCTATGAAAGCTGACTGCTGAGTTTCCAGGCTCTGTCTCTTAAAAGCTTCAAACAAAGTGCCAGCTACAACTTGATCGCCGTTAGCTACTTCACCCAGTTCTTTTCTTATTCTTAGCTCAGCCTTGCCTATGGTAGACTCCTGCAGATTGGTAAGGAAAGCTCTTCTCTCAGGAGCTAGATTCATAGGAACTTGTCTGCCTGCTACCTTATTGATGTGATCAAAGTCCAGGGCTATCTTCTCGTAGGAAGAAGCTGCAGAAGCTGCACTAGAGAACCCTGTTGTCTCAGTTATGATATCAGCCCAAGGTCTAGCTTCAATATCTGCAGCAGTAGCAGCTTTCTTAAGAGCTGAGTTAATACCTACCGCTGACACTACTCCACCTACCAAACCAAAGACTCCTGCACCGAAGGCTACATTAGCTACTAAATCTCCTAAGTCCTGAGCTTCAAGAATAGGAGAGTTAAACATAGTTGCAGCTACACCTACTTCAAAGGCTGCACCTTCTAGAATGTTCTGAGTAAACCCTGAGCCAATAGCCCGCAAAGCTGCACCATTAGTAAGGCTGACAGCTGAGTTAGAGTTAACAACTTCACTGATAGCTGCAGATAGGTGCTTCTGCTTATTAGGAGCAGCAAGGAGACCAAAGCTTCTAGCCATGCCGTTCCCTAGTTTACCTGTGCCGATTGCAGCAGTAAGAGATCTTTGTCCTGCATTCAGTAACTTAACACCTGCTGTACCTGGCACAATAGAGGAGGCTATGAAACCTACTAGATCTATACCTTCCTGGTGCTCTTTATAGAACTGTCCAAGGTCTGAATCTAAGTCAGCAATTACTTCACCTATATCTAGCTCTTCGAAGTCACCACCAAAGAGATTGCCTATAGAAGGAGCTATGTTATACAGCTGAGATACTCCAGAGATAACAGAGGCACCAATGAACTTAGGTACCCCTTCTACGAAGTCTATAGCAGACTCTTCAAAGGTCTGGTTCCTATTAGATACATTCAAGGTATTAGCCCGTACCATATAGGAAGGAATCCTAGAGTCCTCAGAAGTATCCCCGCTATTAATACGAGTGAGAGCTTCTGCATACGCTGTATTAAAGAATGTCTTAGGTTCTGCCATGATTATTCACCTTCTTTTTTTAGAACTGTAGAAGTGGGTGCTGCAGTTGCTAAGAGCTTAGCTATAGCGAACTCAACCTCTTGCTTATTCATCAAGTCTACAGTAAAGAGCCTATCCGCAACTAGTGCTTGCAGAGCCTTATCAGGACCTCCAAAGAAGCCTTCTCCTTTAACTAAGCCAGGAATGCCAGTAAAGGGAATAGCTGCTACAGAAGTGGCCACCCCTATAGATCCAGTAAGTGTTTGGAATGCTGTAGGTGGAAGCTCCAGAGGTACGTTATAGGTAGTCTGAGAAGGGAATCCTATCCTAGAATACCCTCCAGCCATTGTATTATTTATAGCTGCAGCAGATGAAAAGATTGTTTGTATTCCATTCGCTGCTTCTTCTGGAGATATAACCTTAGCTCTAACTCCTGCTATAGAAGCATCCATGATCTTCTGAGGGTTAGTCTCAGTTAGATTCATAGGCCCCAAGACTTTAGTAAACAGAGGAGTATCCCTAATAGCGCTGACATCTTTAAGCACTGTCATAGGAGGCGCCACATAAGGATTAGATGTATCTCCTGATATAATGGTTTGCGAAGCATCAGCTGCTGTCTCTGCTGCAGTGGTATTGAAGTTAGCTTTAAGAGTAGCTTCGTCCTTAGGTATACCTGCAGGGTTAGCTGCATACTTAGCCTGCTGCTTTATCTCTATCATATCAAGCATACGGGTAACAGGAGTACGAGTGAAGTTACCAGTAGGAGCTACTATAGCAAGGTTCCTTTTAGCTTCCCAAGGGTTTGCACCTAAGCTAGGAGAGGCGCCCGTACCCATCAGTAGCAAGGCATCATACCTAGCTCCTAATACTCCAGTCTGTTTCAGACCAGCTGTAATAAGACTTCCAGCTTCTATAGGAATACCAGCAACCGATTGTGCTTTCTGTACTGTCTGTACTTGTGCTTTTTCTGTTAAGATAGTATCATTAAAAGTCTTAATCTGAGTAGCTTGCTGTGCTTCCAGTGCTGCTATCCTCAAAGGATCAGTAGTTTGTGCTAGCTGTGCTTCTGTAAGAGCTAGGGCTGCAGTGTCTTTCTCTCTCTGCAAAGGCAGTTGCTCTCTCCTAAAGGCCATTTCTTCTACAGCTAACTTGTTCCTTTCTGCTGAAAGTGCTCTGTTCTGTACCTCTCCTTCTAAGCGGAAAGTCTGCAGAAGAGTATTGATCTCTCCCTGCCTCATGGTATAGATCTTAGCAACTCTGTCTGAGTTAGCATTGATATTCCTAATCTGCTGCTCAGATAGCGCTATAGCATCCTCAGAAGCTAGTTTCTTCAAGGAAGCAGCAATGGTAGCTTCATTAAGAGTCTTCTGAGTTAGAGAAGCAGTCCTAGCGACAGTCTCTGTAGAAGCTTGTATGTTAGTCAGCTCCCTAGAAGTGGCCGCAGCCTTGTTATTAGCTGCATCTAATTCTATGTAAGTCTGAATAGATCTGAACTGGTTTACTATGCCATCTAGCAGTGCGTTACCAGTATGTTCATCATCCACTATATCTATTAAGTTATCATGCAGGTCAGAGATCCTAGCTGAATCTGCTGCCAGTTCTCCTACTAGTTGCAGTTGCACCTCAGATCCACCAGCAGCTTCAAAAGCATCTATAGTAGTGTTCTGTACCTTTAAAGATTCATTCAGCTTAACTGCCTGTATGGTTTGGTTAGCTTCTGCTATACCTCCCATAGCTTCTTCAATAGTAGCAGAAGCAACAGTAGACTCTTTAGTAGCAGTTTCTATCTGTTCTATACTCTCAGCAGTAGCAGTAGTCTGCTCAGCAAGAGCTACTTCTAGATCTTTCAGAGAGGAAGTTACTTCATCTTCTGTAGTCCCCAGAGCATCTTCCGCATCAGAGATAGCAGCCTTAAGAGCAGAGTCATCTACAGCAGTTTCGTCTTCTATATCAGAAGCAGCAGATCCAGCAATAGAGCCCAGCTTACTTAGTATTGGATTGGTAGCCATGATTATATCCCAAAAGAGCCTTCAGTTTCAGTTGCGAACTCAGTCTCTCTAGACTTCTTAGTTGTCTTCTCATCTTCAGTAGAAGTTCCAGCTCTTACACCTACAGTATCCTGAGTAGTAACTCTCTCAGCAGTAAGTACAGCAAGCTCACCTACCAGTTTGGTGGCTAGGTCTCCTGCAGCCTGAGCTGATACAGAGGAACTAAATATACCAGCAGTCTGCTCGCCTCCGAAGATAGAAGCTAGCCCATCAGCTCCTCCTAGAACATCACCAATAAGCTTATCTATACCTGCCTGGTCTATGTTAAGCTTCTCTCTGCCTATAGTACTCTGAGCATCTACTTCCTGAAAAGCTGAACGCAAGGTTCTAATCTCGCGCTCTTCTCTGCCTGTAGTCTTAGCTGACGCTTTTGCTCCGAAATTAAAGATTGCCATGTTATATTCTCCGAAATAGTTTGTATGCGCTGTATGCTTTAACTGCCTTTAGCTGCTCTTATATATCTTCTATTATCAAACAAGCGCCAGATGCTACTGCTAGATTGTTCACATTAGAGTCTGCTTCTACCCATACATCAGTACCTGCTACGAAGCGCAAAGGTAAGGAAGGCTCATAATGGAACTCGGAAGAGCCAGTACTATCCAAAGCTCTGCTCTGTATTATATACTGAAAGCCTAGCAAGTTACCTGCCATAAGCTTTATATTACTATTGGCAGAGACCTTATTAGCTAGAGATCCCCACCACTGATGCAGGTAAGCTACTGTTCCTTCTGGTACTCTATAAGCAGAAGATTGGGACTGGTTATTACCTAGATTAATCTGCGCTGATACTGTACCATCTGTCTGTGCAGTAGAAGTTATAATACCAGCCGTACCAGTAGTTACAGGAGCGAAGGCTCTCAGTCTAAACTGCCTGAGATAGGAATTCACTGTAGGTACATTAGTAGTACCGTTCAGAAGGACCATCTCAGTTACAGCAGCGCCTCCTGCATCTAATCCATTCACTGATACATAAGCTGCACCAGTAGATCCTTCTTTTACTATTCTGTAATCTTCACCTGCCAGAAAGAGACCGGTAGTCTGCAGAGAATCAGGATCTATAGCTTCCAGGAACAAGGTAATCTCAGTCTCAGAATCTACTGAGAGAACAAAGCTTATAGAACTAGCAGTATCATTTAAGATATGCTGCCCTGGAAGAACTCCATCTGTTAGAAAGGTGGCAGAAGAATCTACCAGCTTAAGGGGCGCAGTAGCAGTTATTGTTCCAGAAGAAACCACTGTTCCTACGTCTAAAATAGAAGTAGAAACTATGTCATGTACTCTAGCAGCAGTAGGTGGAATATAAGTACCTCCTCCGTCCCAGATAACTTCAAAACCAGAGCCTGAGTCTATATCAGGATTAACTGCATTAACTTGGAAAGCAGCACTTCCAGGTACTCTTCCTGCTGCAACCTCCTGGAAGTAATCTTTCACTATAGTTTCTCCTGCTAAATTCTCTATAGCTCCATGTAGGTCTGAGAGCTCTTGGTACAGTATAGGATCTTCCTCTTCTTTTACAAGAGGGGTCGCAGCCAGGTTAAGATTTACTCCTGCCGCATATGTAGTATTAGGCATGTCTTATATCCTTTATCTCTCTAGGAGTTACCTGTCGCCAGCTTCTGTATAAGTTGTATGTACATCAACTAAGTTTACATTACCTATAATAACAACTGAATGATTTACTCCTGTCTCTCTTATATTGTAATCTATCAGCTCCCTTTCTCCTTGCGTAGAAGTAAGTTTCAGGGAAGCCTCCTTAGTTGTAAAAGAGGAGCCATTTAAAGAAGTCTGTACGTAAGCTTTTGTAAAGATGTCTGCATTAGTAAGAGAGATCTCCAGGATAGTTAAGAACTTGCCTCTTCTATGCTGCAGTTTACCTAGGATCAGTACACCAGAGGCTTCTTCAGAGTTGTTAGTATCTACAGTATAGACAGCTCCTTTAAGCTGCAGAAAAGCTATAGCATTGGTATTAGCAGCTCCTGCAATTATAGGAGATAGGTCAAAGCATACTATGTGACGTATCAGTAACTTACTCAATTTACTTAATACATTATCATAAATTAGAGCATGAGTGTAAGGACCTAAAGGATTAAAAGGACTTTCAGCTAGCCCATAAGATATAACTAAGTATCTAGAACCTATCAAAGTCAGCCTTGTCAGAATGTTAGCTCCTGTAAATACCTCATCATATACAAAAGTAACCTCATTAAAAGTTTCTACTCTTCTTCCTGTTAGAAAATCTTCTACTTCAGGTAGCAGCATTTCAGCAGTCTGAGGTACTACGCTTTGATAGCCTGCAAAAGTTCTTACAAACTGAGGACCTGAGTTACTCATAAAAGCTATATCTGCTATTGTAGAGGTGCCCTTAGAATTAGGTACCTCTTTAAGTTTCCAAGGAAAGTTAATGTTCCCAGTATAGCTAGCTGCTACTACATTATGTCCTGTATATATTAACAAACCAGTAGAGACGCTAGTGGTCAATATTATTCTGCCATCTATGTCTGCTATCTTGCCTCCTCCAGAACCTGTAACTGGACTAGGTACAAAGTCAGTAGGATCTAGAGTACTGCTCCAAGCTATTGCATCTCCTGTAAAAGCTACCAGATAGCCATTCGAGCCTGCTACTCCTATTACCTCAGAAAGATCTAAACCTGTAAGAGTTACAGTATTAAGAGTGTTAGTGTCGCTATCATAACTAAAACACCCATGGCCTTCATAGAAGATATAGCTTCTTCCATCTACATCTCCCACAGTTATAGTTTCTGTAAGTAATATAGGAGGAGGGCTTGGGTTAACTATCTGCCAAGCACTTCCTGCTATCCTATAGGCTTGACCTACTCCGTCCCAGCCTAATATATGAAGGGAGCCATCGATAGCTATTATAGGCCTCACTAAAGTAAAGCCACTTACTATAGCAGGAACATCAGGAGTCCTTACTGTATAGCCTATTGTCTTATAGCCTTCTGTAGTAGCCATCATATTATGAGAATAAGAAACAGTAGGAGGATCTGGATTGCCTCCTCTCTCAGGGTTAATAACAGTCCTAGACTGGTCAGAAGATAGAAGAGAGAATCTAGTATTCTGTAAGTTCATGCTGAAGTCTAACTGAGCCATAAGAATTCTCCTCTCTTTACCTTTTTCTGGAATATGCTTCTAACTGAGCCAGAAGCCGGGCCATATCTATCCTGTACTGATCTGAATCAAACTGGGTTCTCTGCGTCAGAAGCTTAATAGCAGTGGCATTCTCACCTATAGCTACAACTAACACTGCATGTCCAGCATCTTCTTCATGCGCATCTACAAGAGTTCTAGCTGCAGTATCAGCAGTAGAACTCACATAGAATACTGCAGCCAAAGCTGCTAACTGTACTACTCCTAGGACATTAGATGAAGCCCAGGATTTAGCCTCTTCTCTTGACATACTGATTCCTTGCGTTTAGCTTAATATAGGACTTATAGACTCTCAACCTTGGCTCATAGTTATGCTCGGGTTAGTACTGCCCTACGGCCCACTAACGTAACAACACCATTATTACCGTGATCAGGGTCTACTGTTGAACCGTCCCACTCGACCCCTAATCCTATTGAATTCAAGGAATCTTCATCCTCTAATGTGACAGGTATTCTAGTATGGCCAATTGCTGTAACTTCGCCTATTTTACGCCTAAAGCTGGGAGAAGGCTTGAGCAGATATACATTCATCTTAGTAGCACCAGAAAAACCACTAACTTCTAAATCTACATAGAACCCGCCAAGGTTGTCACCTGTTGCTTTCGAGAAGATAGCATTTGACGTTTTGTCTTGTATAAATACACCTTGTGCAGATCCTGCGCCTACTACTTCTAACACTCCATCATTCATGACACCTGTACCGCCAGAAGTATTAACGAACCTAGACAGCGGTGTCTTATGAAACGTATAGGATGACTCCGATCTAGCATCACGCACATTACCGCTAACTAAACTCCACAGGTGAGCGCCGCCAGAACCACTAAGAGTAGGTGATTGCATTACACACTCTGAAGAATCCTCAGCCTTGACAAGTAACTCGCCAAGACCTGACGCTGTAAATGCGGGTGAGGCTAGTATTAACTCAGAGGTGTCGGTAGTATTTACAATGTAATCAGTAGCAGCATTGAACTCCACATTGGTGAGCGCTGCCCTGGTACCGTTCTCGAATAGTACTGGCCCAACGATGTCAATGGCGCGTTCCATAATGCCATCTGTTATTCGTAAGTTCCGAGCATTATCCGCATGTATCCATTTATATGACGCATCAGAACTAATTGTTGCAAGTCCTTCTGTGCCGTTAGCATTGACCTTTGTTGCAAACGTATTCTCGGTATCTTCAAAGTGGTATTCTTTATATTTAGCGTACTGAGCAAACACATCGTCTATTAGAATGTTTTGTGTATTTTTGAACCAGTAGTTAACACCGAAAAGCTCAACCCTTACATTGCGTAATACAGCTCTATTACTTTGCCCAGTTGGCGCAACTACACTGGCAGAGTCGCTTATACCTACTAAGTTAGTAGTCACATCCCTACCACTTGCCCAAGGCCCTAATATTTTAAGATCCTGAATTATGGCACCTGAAGAGTACAGTACTGATACGATATCACTAACTCCTGTGTAGGTAATGGTACTCAACTGAGTGGTAGAGCCGACTAACTTACCATTACCTACGTTTAACTGGGATGTGTAATTAAAGTTACCTTGAGGCAATATTACGTTGTCATGTCCTGCCGCTTGAGCTGTAGCATATATGCTAGCGATATCGCCGTTTATAACAGCACCGTACACCGCAAGGTTTAGAATGCCTAAGTCGAGTATCACCTCAAACTGCTTACCGTTCAGATCATAGAACTTACCATCATCAGTATTCGGCCATTGACTAGCCTTGCCAATGTCTACAGCACCAGTAAAAGCTACTTCAGATCCACTACCTACAGTAAGGAGGCTATTTATATAATTAGTTTCAATTATATGCCCTACGGTTATATCTTCATGACTAGAGCTAGCTGCTTCAGTTCCTAGATTATATAAAGTACGGTTAATTAAGCTGCCTTCATGAGTTACTATAGTAGTACCTACTACACCTACAGCTACATATACATCAGAAGCAGCAGCAGAGGCTACTACAGAAAAACTAGTAGCAGTCCTCTCCCCCCATTCAGTACCTTTAACTAGGCGCTGGCCATTCTTATATACTGCCAGAGAATTGTTATCTAAGGCATAGGAAAAAGTTAAAAGGTTAAATATAGTTTGGCCTAATGTAGCTGTAAAGGTTTCGCTAGCAGTTCTATCGTCTGCATCAAACTTAACAGTTACTTTAGGGTTCCAAACATCAGCTGGTGAGTTAGTCATTGTGCTTATCCTTTCTAGGAGCCTAGCTCTCTTAGTTCTTTAAGAGCCTACATCAGTTAGGGCAGATGTGCCCAGTTCTTTATATTCTTCAATTCTCATATCTCTATAGAGCCTTGCCTTATCAGCTTGTCCTATAGAAGTAAATATAACTCTGGCAGCTTCGTAAATGATGGTGAAAGGAAACTGCTCTGCTACCCAAGATGAGTAGTCTTCTTCAGGTGTTACTATTGGACTTACATAAGCAGTAAGTAAGCCAAACTGGAATTCTACAGCTGCTCGGAGTTCTAAGACTCTGCCAGCTACATATCCTATATTAGTGCGATTTCTTCCGTAAGCATCAAGGATCTCATCGATTGTTATTATATCTATAAAGTCGCCTGTATCATCTGTCTCGTTTTCTGCAAGCCTAAAAGACTTGAAAGCCCTAAAGTTAGGAATGAGTAAGACATAATCTAGAGACTGCCTGAAACCTGGGTCCTCAAAAGCTACTCCAGTTGAGTACAAGTCTTTAGAAAAGAAGTCTACCTTATGAGCTTTCAGAGTCGCAGCTTTAATAGCTGACTCAGTCTCAGCAAACAAGTCAGGTCTGTTAGTAAGCAGATGTACTTCTGATTTTAACTCTGAAAAGTTCATAAGATAGTTCCTGTATTACTTAGAGCCGGCGCCAGTAGGAGCAGAAGCAGAAGCAGAAGAGTTAGAAGCACCAGCAGTAACTAAGGAGTCGCTAGAAACAATACCAGTACCTTTCATAGCAGCTTGAGCTGTATCTTCCTGCAGCTTCTGGGCAGCGGCAGCAATACGCTCAGCTTCTTCTTTAATGATTCTTTCTCTCAGAGAAGCCATAGGATCAGCTTCTAGTTCTGTAAGCAGCTCACCTTTAGTAACTACATCACAGCCAGCTGCAATCTCAGAGTTAAGATACGCTATGATCTCTTCATTTTCTGTAATGAACTTGTGAGCTACAAATACAATAACAGTACCTTTATGAGTAATCATCTTCATAGAAGGGCGCGCACAATGATAATGCTGGAACTTCCTTTCAGCAGCTAAGGTAATACGAGGTTTATCTGTTTGGGTAGTCATAGGGAGTTTCCTATTAGGAGTATATTATGGGAGGGCTTACACCTAAAAAGCCCCCAGTAGCTTTATGCTAAAGGAGGCTTATATAGAACTTAAAAACAACTGCTTGTGAGTGCAGGCAGTGGGTATTAGCCTTCTGCAGCTAAAGTCAGGTTACGGATGATAACATTCGCAGGAGGGTTCTTAACTACAGTAGTACATTCTGTAGTAAGAGTACCGCCAACTGCATCGATACCATTATCCTGAGCTTGGTTACCCTGGGTATTAAACTGCAGTTCCTGGGTCTGTCTGCCCTGGAGATAAGCCAGTTTAAAGGAAGGTAAATCTACACCAACTGCCATCTTAGACCAGATAGGGTTAGAGTTGAACAAAGGATGCTCAATGATTCTAAACTTACCACGAGAAGTAGTTAAGGTAGAGAACTGTAGGCCGAAGTTAGTTTGGCCATCCATCAACTGGTAGGTACCATTCAACCGGCCAATGTTATTCAGAACTACTTTAGCAGCTCCGCCTACAAACAGAGCCCGCTCATTAGCAGCCTTAGGATCAGTAGTCTGGTCAAAGACTGGATCTAGGAAGCCTTCTAACTGAGTCCAGTTAGTGGTAGCACCAGCAGTGAAACTGTTAACCGCAGCATAAGAAGGCGGATAGTTGGTAATATCTTCTACGATATTAATCAAGCCATCAGCAGTTCTAAAGGGCTGACCATTTCTGGTAGACTGAGACTTCTGACCAAAGAAAAGCATCTTCTCAATATCAGAGGCGTGCAGAGCAGCTGCATCTTGCTTGTTCTCTGAGTCAGTAGACTCACCTGCAATAACTGAAGTAGCCTTAGCAGAACCAGAGATACCCCAAGTATTACGGAAGATCTGAGTAAGGTTAGTTACTCGTACTGGGATGATGTTATTAGAAGCAGGACGAACTGAAGCTTCTTCATAAGCATTACCTACTTGGAAGAAGTCGTCATCATCATTAATAGCAGCTGCAGCTACGGAACCAACAGATCGCTCTACGGTTACAGTAGTTGTAGTAGGCACAGAATTGATGATAACATTCTCACCAGTACGCTCAATGCGCATGATCATACCAGGTAAGAGATTAGTAGTACTATCTGCAGTGAAGGTAGTTTCAGAAGCAGTATAGCCACCGGACTTATTGATCTTAAGTTCTGGGAAGATCATAGTCTTAGTGAAGAAGCCATGCTCTACAGCTACGGCAGTTTCTTCGCCCATCATAGAAGTCATAGCGAATAGAGGGGCAGTACCATTAGGCATGAGCCTAGTGATCATACCAGCAAACGACTTCGCTGCTAGGTCCTCAGTAAAGAGATCTGTATTAAAAATCATAGTGATTATCCTGTTAGCTAAGATTAGCTATAAGTGAAAGATTAAATAAGAGAAAGCGCCCTACCAGAAGTAAGAGCGCTGGTGCTAATCTTAGTACAAGTCCATAGTGGTTGCACTGGTTTTAATTAAGGTAAAGATCTTACCCGCCTGAGGTCCTACAGTTAAGTTGTTATTAGTACCTACCGCAGTAATGCCGGCACCTACAGCAAGAATAACATCAAAGCTAGCAGCCTGGTTATTACCTACATAGAAGCTAAAACTATCACTGATGTCCATCTCTCCGAACTCAGCTAAGAGATCAACAGCTTCAGGTAAAGTATAGGTAACATCACTGGTAAGAGTAAGTCCCTGTAAGACTGAACCTCCGCTTACTTCAGGTACAAGCAGAGTTTCGTCTGACTCAGACTCGAAGTTAGCAGGAAGTAAGTTTGCGGCAAAGCCATCTCCAGCCCTCATAGGCTGTGATACATTACCGTGTTTGTTAACAAGTGGCCTAATAAAGGTCATAGAGTATCTCCGATAAGATCATAAAGTTAAAAGAAAGAAAAGAACAAAGGAGATGGGAACTGCTGCAAACCTACTGCAAACCTGCTGCCTACTTAGTTATATACGCAGACCAGTCTGTTTCACCTGGCTTAGTAACAACTTCAGGAGCAGGCTTAAAAGCATCGCCCATCGTAATAATAAAATCTTGTGTCATTTTGGTTCGTTCGGCGGGAGTGGCATTAGGGAACTGAACTTGTAATCGCTCTTGTACAGCTGCTATTACAGGTTGCACTGCAGGATCATTAAAGAGGGGATTCGTATCTAAAAGATGAGCTTGCCCCATCTCACTTTTAATTCTAGCATTCAAGTTAGCATCCTGTCCAGCAAGTGCTCTCTCTACTGCCTTAGCAGTTAAGTTCTGGTTAATCATCATAGACTGAGTAAGTGTATTCTGAGCAACAGTAGTAAGTAAAGTATTTAAAGCTTCTGCGGCTCCTTCTCCACCACCAGTAACAGCAGCTAACATCTCTGGAGTAACTGCAGCTGTCATATTCTGATTACCTACGACCTTCTGCACATCTGCTAGATTAAGAGTCTGAGGTGCATTAGGATCAGCAGGTGCTTTTGGATCTACTGGAGCAGTTTGCCATAGGTCTTTAAACTCCTCAAGTGGGGGCTTAGGTCCTTCTGGAGCTCCAGGAAGCTGCTGAGGAACTACACCGTTAACATCTGTACCAGGCCCTGTTTGGGGCTGTATATTAGGTTCTTGGATAGAAGTGCCTGCAGGACCTACAGGAGCAAGAGCTGCTGCTTGGGTAGGAGCTGGTGCAGGGGCGGCTGGTGCTTGGCGGAACATGTCTAGAATACTCATAACTAAATTACCTTAAAGGTTAGGGAGGAACAAAGGGAGTGCTTTTACTGGTCTTAATCTTCTGGTGCTGGTGCTGGGGGCGCTATAGCTTCTTTCATAGTATCAGACATTGCTAATAGATACTTAAGAAACTCTACCTTACCTGATAAGTCTGCATGTTGTAATGCAAACAGCATAGGATCTTTTGGGTCTATCTTTATTGTAAGTAACTGCTCAGCTAAGGCAGACAGATGATTCTGCATAACCTGAGTCTGAGTCATACTAAAGATACTACCTTCTGCGTTCTCTGCATCTGTTAAGATCCAAGAAACAAAGGAGTTCTCTGTTAAGTTCTGGGTTGCCATAAGGAGTCCTGTTAGATTAGTCCGGGAGTTTGTACTGCTGTTTGTGAAGAGGCTGCTGCTGCAGGGGCTGGTTCATTCTTAGCTGGGTCATATCCGAACTGCTCAGGTAAAGGAGCTGGAGGCATCTTATCTGGATCTCCTCCTTTATCTATTAGGAGAGATAGATTCTGATTCCAGGCTCCCATAGCTTGTTCGAATGCTTGCTGCTCAGGAGACTTCTCAAAGGGAGTTAGATCTGCTCCTTGTGTTTTCATCAGATAGGAGAAGAGCTGCGTAACATTATAACCAGCTCCCAGGCTAGCATTAGTAGCTAGAGTCTGCATAGAAGATAAGAAAGCATCTGTATTCAGAACTGTATCTGCATCTATTAGGCCGTCTGTAATACGGAAGTTTAAGACTGCTTGCCTAAGCTGTACAGGATCTATCTCAACTTCTTTCTGAGAATCTCTGTTATAGAGAGTAGTGCCGCCTTGAAACTGTAAGATATCAATCTTCATTATAAGTTTCATTGGAGTGAATACTTGAGTCTCCAGGAGAATAGCAGCCATCTGGTCTCTGCCAGTTGCATTAGACATAACCTGATCAAACTGGCCATCTGTCTTATTACCCTTAATGAACTGTCCCTGAGATACAGGATTCTGCCCAGTAAGCTGATTACCTAAAGCTATGATATTCTGTATCTGACCCATAGAAGCAGCTA
>NVSS01000024.1 GCA_002732805.1 Coxiella sp. (in: g-proteobacteria) | reverse complement strand
ATTTATTAGCTATTCCTCCAACGGAAAGTGTTCTTGCCTATCAAGAATTACATGAAAAAAATATCAAAAGTGATCACCCCTATTGCCAAGTTGCTATTGAATATGAGATTGAACGCATTTCTGTGGAGTTTGGTCCAGTGCTCATTGCAACGTGCATTAAAAGTCTTGGCAGTGACGTTATTGCACGACTCGAATTCATACCTGAACATATTAAACTAGACGTTGGACATACCAAGCTTGGGGCTATGCTCATGGAAAAAACATTATCAAGCATACCTGATTCGCTAGATCCGATGGCTCACGCCGGTAGCGAGGCGCTGAATATCTACCAACGCTACCTCGGCGATTGCATTAAGACTACGTGAGTAGTCTATCAACCTTGGCGGCACAGATGTAGTCATTGTTCGTTAGCCCATCGGCAGCATGCGTCGTAAAATGAACAATACATTTATTATAACTGACTTCTAAATCTGGATGATGCCCTTCTGCGTTAGCGATCCACGCGACCGCATTTACAAAGGCCATTGTTTTATAATAGCCTTTGAAATCAACAATACGTGTAATGCGTGTTTGATCTTGATTGAGTGACCACTCAGGCACCAGCTTCATTAATTTAGCAATATCTTCTTTAGATAGTGGCTTCGTACCTATTTCACATGAGGTGCATTTTTTTTCAGTTAAGTCGTTCATTATCGTTCCTTGTTAGGTTAAGACGGTTTTAGGGCTAAATTTCGGTGCAAACTCAACATCGTGTTCGTCATCCGTATAATGCACTACCCCACTTGCATCTGCTTCCGGTGACACGTATTTCGATTGTTTTTTCATCAAAGATCCTTCTGAAGACCAGATTATAAAATAGGTGAGTGAGGATGGTAAAAGATCATGAATTCATCGTCAAGTGACAACGTCTTCTTTGTATTAAAACAAAGGATTCTGCCAAAACTTGGGCTCAACTGAGGCCCGGCATCAAACATTAAATCTTAGAGAGACTGAGGACCTTTATTCAGTTGCCGAATTTTTTCAGCAAGCTCAGCAGACTTTTCTTTAGATATGATTTTTTTCCGGATTTTTCCACCCACTCCGCTAAAACATCTAAATGTTCAGCTAAAAGCTCATCCGCATCAATATAAAGGTGTATTCCAATTTGTCTACTAATAAACTGGCGAGCTGCGGGCCCGAAATAGTCTAGTGCAAGCTCATTTACGTTATCCAGTAGTTTATTCATCAGAGGATTTCTCCTCATTATTATTGTTGTCTTCCATTAATATTTTAATACTGGCCCTCATGCGTTCAAATGACTCTCTTAAGTCGCCGAACTCATCATTCTCGGATTGTGAAAGTAAAATAGTTTCTAACTTTCCTTTAGATAAATCATTTGTTGCCGTTGTTAAATTACGTAATGATCTCACAATCCATCGAATTATTAGGGTCGGGTAAATGATAACGAAAAGTATTGTAACTACAGCAAGAAATCCTATATATCGCCCTACTTCATGTACGACAATTTCATTTTCTAAGGCAAAAATTGTAATAACGAGCATAACTACAATTAACGTTAATGTAGCAAAAGCTAATATGAGCCTCCAACCTACTGTAAAGCGATACTGAGAAACAAATGTTTGTTCAGAATGATCCGTCGTCATGAGGGCGAATGCAAAGATAAAATAAGAAACATCTTTTAGTATATGTGCCCAATTAAAATAAACATCGAAAATTCTAAGGGAATTCATCATATACACGCCCGTAAATATCCCCACGATTACCGATAAACAAAGTAACGTTCCACACCATCCTGTTCCATTCGTCCTCCGATATAGGAGCGGTAGTGCAATAATCAATGGGACAATCGCAAGTAATTCATATGGCCTATGAAAGAATGGTGGCATTTTAACTAAAATAAAGGCGGGTATCGGAAAAAGCAAAATAATGGTCGTCACTGCCAAGACAATCAATGCTAACGGCGCAAAATAATTTAATAAAATATTTGATGCGTATGTTTTGACAATTTTCTTAGATGATACTGATACTGCTAACAATATGAGAAGACCAAGAATTAGACGGCCAACAGTCCAGGTTGCTGGTATAAAAACAGATTGTCCCGAAGTTGGGCTCCCAAAAGTGCCAATCGCTGCGAAGGCATGGATCAGATCTTCAAAACCATTTATAAAAAATGCTAGGGCAATATAGAGGTAGAATGAAGATTGCGTTATTTTTAGTTGTTTGTATGCTGCAAACCCTGCATAGGCTGCAAATGCAAAACCAACGACTTCTAGCCAAAAATGTGATGCTTTACTATCTAGGGCCGAAATGTTGATTGCATTGATATAAGTGAGGCCAACCAACAATATTACTGCGAGAATTAAACCTAATATGATATTCCTAGACATATCAGATTTTACGGTTGATATAGCTATTTTAGGCATCAATACACTCCATGTTTTAACAATGCACATGGGGCCTTTGTAGGCTGCTGTTGCTTAGAGCGGTCGCACAGACGAAATCCAATTTATAAGCCACCATCCAATTTATGATTATAACTCAAAAAGATCAAAAATAAAACAGAATATTTACCAGACTATCGACATATTGGCACCCCGCGAGTTGGTTTCCAGCACCCATGCCTATGAAAGGCCGACATTGGCAACCCAATACACTCGCAGCAACATTTTTTGCACATATCGTGACGGCCATACGCCTGCATAAAATGGCGTATTCTCAATCTATTAATAGATAGGGGGCAGTGGCCAAATATCTTATGAAAAATATCGGGCTCTTGTCGGTATTCAAATTCTCCTGAAACACGAATAAAGGTGGCACAGGGAAATTTCCGATTTGCTAATAGATCAAAAAAACGGTCAAAGCCGATAGGCGCGGGTACAAATGCTATGCCCCAACCCGATACGGCCCTCAGTTTGGGGTTGATAGCATTGAAACAACGCGTCCTGCCAAAAGCACTTGTAGGTTGATTAGGCTAATTTGAAAATCCAATTGCCCAAAGATTATTTATAGGGCTACTGCCTGTATAATAGCCTTCATAGGCATCAATACCGTTTTCAAGGCTTATGTTTAAAAAGTTATTGTCTATTCCTTTATAAGTGCTTGCATTCCAGCGTGTTCCATCAAAATAACTTGTCATGGGTGCACCCGTAGAAACTTGCTCGCCTAATGCCCATGCGGTCGGTAGTGATTTTTTTGTGGATACCCTGGATGAAGCGAGTATATATCGAAATCATTGAAAACATGTGCTGGTTGCCAACCTGATCCCGAATTAAAAGAAATTTTATTACTTGTTGGAGAGGAACTTGAACAAGTACCAGGCGATGGCTGTGAATTATTCATTACCCAGCTATAGCGGCCCTGTGTAATAACGTAGAGGGGCGTAGTTATACCAGGTATTGTAATGCTATTGCTACTCCAGCTATGATTTTGAGCATCAAAAGCGACCAATTGTCCAGACGATAATACCTTATTACAATAAGAGTTAACAAACCTAGGATTTGCATATGTTGGTAATGAAATACAGTACGAAGCAATCAACAAGATTGATAAAACAGCTTCCCTCATGAGGCCCTCCAAAACAAGAAAATGATTTATCTTAAACTTGCAGTGCCGTCTATATCAATTAAAATTATTTTTTCGAAATTTGTGCAAAACTTGTAGTGTCCGACTAAACAGCTACGATTCACGGGGCTGTTTTTGCTTTTGCTTTTGCTTTAATTGATTGCGTTCTTGTTGATGTTTTTTCTTCAATGTTTGCTTTTGTGTGCGGCACTTTTCTTGAAGCGCTCGTTTCTCCGCGTTCTGTTTTTTTTGTAGTTGTTGCACCCTGTGTTTGGTTTTCTGATTGCTAGAAACAGCCATACTTTGGAGCGATATACCTAACGTTACTAACGTAAAAATCAATAATGTTAATTGTTTCATTTTATATTAACCTCCTATCAAAAATCATAGAGCACGTTAACCGTACTAACAGTGAATTTACACCCCGATTCAATATACTCTACCACAGTTGGTTGTGTCGAAATTCAGTGCCTATGCTATAGTTTCAGCCTAAATAATATCACGGATCCAAGGATATAATTAGCTTTAAAGATCGACATTAAATTAAATATTTGAATAATATTATCGAGCAGGATCATCTATTTATTAAGCGCATTACAAAACCCATGATGGGATTTAAAGAGTTTCGCTCAGCGCACGCAACGCTGATTGGTATCGAGCTACATCATACACAAGCTATCATCTAATATCAGCCATACGCACTTTCAGTTTATATTTTTTGGGGTTAAGCGTACGCAAATCAGTGTTGTCTGCTAAGCGCTCTTCGTCATACAAAATAGCGACATCGTCCGGACTGTTATTCCACCCCTGCGTTACGACACAGTTTTTTAAATCGCTTACCAATGTCACATTTTTACATATTACGGGCGTGCCACTAATAAGTTTCACGGTCACTGTCATGCCGAGCCCCGGTATAGCGAGGCTAAGCAGTAACAGCAATATAGAGAGTCTTAAGGTCTGTTTCATCATAAACATCCAAATTTATCAGGACGTATTAGTCCTTTTTATCTTCCTCGCCCTCTTCTGATGGATCCTCCTCCGCATCTGCTGCGGTGGACTCGTCAGGCGATTCTTCAGCTTCAGATGACTCGTCACCTTCTGCTGCTGCTTCCTCTTCAGTTGATTCCTCTTCCTTGGCCTCTTCGGCTTCGTTGGATTCGTCCGAAGACTCTTCAGTTGTTTCTTCCGCACTGGCCTCCTCCGAAGCTTCCACAGTAGCTTCAGTTGTTTCGCCAGCGTCAGCTGATTCTTCCTCCTTTTCAGGAGATTCAGGAGCGTCCTCAGCGTTAGCTTCGGTAGTTTCCTCCTTATTTTCTTCTTGTGCAGGTGCCTCGGCTACTGCATCTTCAGGTCTGTCACCTAATGTTTTTAGTATTCCAGAGAGGTTGTTTCCACCAGACTGCAAAGCTGAAATAACATTCTTTGCAGGAGATTGGAGTAAAGCGATGATCTCTCCGAT
>NVSS01000023.1 GCA_002732805.1 Coxiella sp. (in: g-proteobacteria) | reverse complement strand
ATAAAGCATATCGTGGCATGGGTTCAGTCGGTGCGATGGCCGGCAAACATGGTTCAAGTGATCGATATTTCCAAGAGGACAAATCCGAAGTTGGTAAATTAGTACCAGAAGGTATTGAAGGACGTGTTCCTTTCAAAGGTTCCGTCAAAGCAGCCGTGCATCAACTCACGGGCGGCTTACGCTCCAGCATGGGTTATACCGGTACCAAAACCATTAATGACATGTCTGAACATGCGCAGTTCGTGCGGATTACCAGTGCGGGTATGCGTGAATCACACGTGCACGACGTCATCATCACCAAAGAAGCCCCCAACTATTCGGTAGATTCATAATGCTAGACATACACCACGATAAAATGTTAATCCTTGATTTTGGTTCGCAGTACTCACAATTAATTGCACGCGCTTTACGAGAAGTGGGTGTCTATTGTGAATTGGTGCCGTGGGATATTGACGAAGCATTTGTACGCGCATTTAAGCCGCGCGGTATTATCTTATCGGGCAGCCATAAGAGCGTTGATGATTCTGATGCGCCACGTATTGCTGATTATATTTTTGAACTGGGTGTGCCCTTATTGGGTATCTGCTACGGCATGCAAGCGATGGCCCACCAATTGGGTGGTGCGGTGGATCATATCAGTGATCATTGCGAATTTGGCCGCGCCTATGTTGAAGTTCTTGAGCCAACGGCATTGTTTCAGGGTATCGATGATACGGTTGCCGAATCGGGTAATGCGCAATTAGATGTGTGGATGAGCCACGGCGATATTGTGACACAAGTGCCTGATGGCTTTAAGCTGATTGCTAAAACACAGAGTGCGCCGATTGCGGCCATTGCGGATGAAGCGCGTCATTTTTACGGTGTTCAGTTTCACCCTGAAGTGACTCATACCCAGCAAGGCAAGCGTTTGTTAATGCAATTTTCCTGCACAATATGTGGCTGTGAGGCCAATTGGACGCCTGCCAATATTATTGAAGACAGTATTGCACAAATTAAAGAAACCGTTGGTGACGATGATGTATTAGTAGCCTTATCCGGTGGCGTTGATTCAGCGGTTACCGCAGCGATTATACAACGTGCGGTGGGTGATCGTTTAACCTGTATTTTTGTTGATACTGGGTTGTTACGCGAAAACGAAGGTGATCAAGTGATGCAAATTTTCGAAGCACACTTGAAGGTCAAGGTGATTCGGGTTAATGCTTATGATGAGTTTGTTATCCCACTACAAGGCGTTGATGACCCCGAAGCGAAGCGGAAGATTTGTGGTGAAGCCTTTATTCGTGTGTTTGAACGTGAAGCCGATAAGCTCAAGGGCATTAAGTGGTTGGGTCAAGGTACGATTTACCCAGACGTCATCGAATCCGCAGCAACAAAGTCGGGTAAGGCGCAAGTGATTAAGTCACACCACAATGTCGGCGGATTACCGGACGATATGGCATTTGAATTGATCGAGCCGTTACGTGAATTATTTAAAGATGAAGTGCGTCGTGTGGGTTTGGAGCTAGGCTTGCCGAGGGATTTACTATTTCGCCATCCGTTTCCAGGACCAGGCTTAGCAGTGCGTATCTTAGGTGAAGTGAAAGCCGAGTATATTCCAATTTTACAAGCGGCGGACGCTATCTTTATGGAAGAATTGCGCAAGCATGACCATTACGATGAGGTGGCTCAAGCCTTTGCGGTGTTCTTGCCAGTGAAGAGTGTTGGTGTGAAAGGTGATGCACGTTGCTACGATTATGTGATTGCATTACGTGCGGTTAAAACCGTTGATTTCATGACCGCGGATTACGCGGATTTGCCGCATTCATTTTTAGGCCATGTTGCCAATCGTATTATGAATGAAGTACGTCAAGTGGCGCGGGTGACCTACGATATTTCAAGCAAGCCGCCGTCCACCATTGAGTGGGAATAACCTATTTTTTAGCGGGCAACTGTTTTTCAGCGGCATTTAAAATGGCGTGTGGGTCGCCCGTACTGACCGGTGCTACTTGCGGTATGTAACAGGTGCCACCGACATTGTCCGTTGCAAGGTATGTATGGCGGGTTGTGACATCTCAACACTCCAGGCACGCGTGCCTACTTGTATCACCGCGGCATACTTTCCGCCTTGATTGACGAGTGCAACATCACCACATTGACTCGTGAGTACGCCATGGCCATAGCCAAGTGTGACGGGCTTTACGCCAACGCCGGTAATGTAACGCCTCTATGCTCGGGGCAGGTATAAAAGGAAAATGGATCGGGGAAATTTTTATAGACATCCGAAATATCAAGGCCGGCGGGTTTGGTCGCATCGATCGTGCACATTGCGAACGGTGCTTGACGTGTCACTGAAACGGGCGGCGGTGTTTATGCAATACTGCTCACACCAGCAACTAAGCTACCACTGAGTATCAAGGTGTGTAAAAATTTCTGTTTCATCGTGTGCTCCTGCTATGAATTATTTAATTTTCCCTACCATGGACAAACGTTTAAAAGGGAACAAGGTTTTTCCATTCGCTTGTATTGGATAAGCTACGTTAACAAGTTCACGGTACTTCTGTAAAAATCGCACTTGTTCATCCTCTTCAAGTAACGCTAAAAAACGCCGTAACCAGGTCCCCTTAGTCCATTCGACAACAGGGTGTTCGCCTTCGAGTATTTGATAATATGTCGTTTCCCAGAGGTTGATGTGTTGGCACTGTGGCGTTAATAAATCGTAGTAAAAGGTCGCATCATGTGTGGGTTCATCGCGCCACGCAGGTAATAGTTTATCGCACCAGGGTCCGGATTGAATGGTTTCGAGGATTAATTGGTGCGAAGGGGCATTAAAGTTGTTTGGCAATTGAAAGGCAAAGACACCACCTGAATTGAGACAGGAAAGTAACTGCAAAAACAATGTGTCATGATCGTCAAGCCAATGTAAGGTGGCATTGGAGAATAAGAGGTCGATATTGGTAAGCTGCAGGGTGGCTATGTCGCCTTGCTGCCAATCAATGTGCGGATCGAGCTCACGTGCTTGGGCGAGCATTTGTTCGCTGGAATCAATAGCCGTAATAGTGCTGTTGGGAAAACGTTCTTTAAGGGCAGTGGTTAAAAAACCCGTGCCGCAGCCAAGGTCAGCAATGGTGTTGTAAGTGTTGGGAGGGATTTGTGCGATGAGATCCAGCCCTGGGCGTTTACGTGCATCCGTGTACAGATCGTATTGTGTGGCACTCCAATTACTCATGGTCAGCTCCTTCCATGTTTTGTTTGGCGTAGTGCTGATATACTAGCCCAATGACAGATGATATTCAATTTATGCAATTGGCACTGCAACAAGCACAGCATGCGGCGAGCGAAGGCGAAGTGCCGGTGGGTGCCGTATTGGTAAACGAAGGCCAGGTGATTGCTAGTGGTTTTAACCAGCCCATTTCATCCTGTGACCCAACGGCGCATGCTGAAATTAAAGCACTACGTGCTGGGGCGGATACCCTACGTAATTATCGCTTAGTAGGCACGACGTTGTATGTGACGTTGGAGCCATGCCTGATGTGTTTGGGTGCGATCGTTCATGCACGTGTCAAACGCTTGGTCTATGGAGCGTCTGATCCGAAGGTGGGGGCGGTTGAACGTTTATTTGATAGGATCGACAAAGCAGGGCTGAATCATGCTTTAGAGACGCGTGGTGGGGTATTAGCAGATGATTGTGCGGACCTTCTAACCTCTTTTTTTCGGCAGCGTCGTTGAAAGAGCAATAAAAAAACCGGCTTTGCTGGAGTTGCAAAACCGGTTTCAAACTAACGGCATCCTTGCCGTGTGAACACATCCTTGTGATTAAATTCACTGCAGTGAAGATGTGTAGCTAGTATTCCGTAATCGCCTGTTGGGTGCAAGTGGAATAATGATCGAATGGTTTAGAAGTTGATCTGGATCAAAAGTGCCCAGGATGTGAATAAATTGGACTCACCCACGACCTATGGCTATAATGCCCTCATTTGTAAAAACCCCAAGGAGTTGAGATGAGCGCATTTGCGAATATGGCACCGGCCAATAGTGTCCCAGATGATATTAATGTGATAATTGAAGTGCCTGCGCATGCAGATCCTGTGAAGTACGAAGTGGACAAAGACACGGGTTTGCTGGAAGTGGACCGTTTTATCCCAACGGCGATGCATTATCCGTGTAACTATGGTTTTGTGCCGAATACGTTGGCAGGCGACGGGG
This sequence comes from Coxiella sp. (in: g-proteobacteria), assembly GCA_002732805.1. Taxonomy (GTDB): domain Bacteria; phylum Pseudomonadota; class Gammaproteobacteria; order Coxiellales; family Coxiellaceae. The sequence goes on along the minus strand of NVSS01000023.1, from coordinate 1,355 downwards.
ATCCTGTGGATGTGTTGGTTATTGCACCGTTGCCGGTTCAGCCAGGTGCCTTTGTGCGTTGCCGTGCGTTGGGCGTATTACAGATGACGGACGAATCCGGTGAAGATGCCAAGGTGATTGCGGTACCGATTAAGAAGGTCTGTATGCATTACGAAGGTATCAATAAATTAGAAGATCTTTCTAAAGTAATGCTCGATAGCATCGTCCACTTTTTCGAGCATTATAAAGATCTTGAGCCAAATAAATGGGTTAAAGTGAGTGGGTTCGGTGATATCAAGGCGGCTGCTGAGGAAATAAATAAGAGTATTGAGCGTTATAAGGGCTAGCCTGTTTCCTGTTAATACACATCAATTCAATCAGTTACAATTGTACTATACTGTTCATTATATGCCGGGGACGAATGAGAATTCGCCTCTGGTAAATCTATTAATTAAGAAGGGGCACCACACATGCATTTAAATAAGCCTATCCCTTCGCAGGATGCGTTGCGTAGCATAATCACTAAACACTATCACTGCGGTGAAACGGACTGTGTGAATCAGTTACTGACTGAGCTTGGATTTAACGCCGAGCTTGAATCGCAAATTGATACATTAGCACGACAGCTGATCACGACAGTGCGCAAGAAAGAAGCGTCCAAAAAAGGTGTCGAAGCATTGATGGTGCATTATGACCTGTCAACACAAGAAGGCATTATGCTGATGTGTTTGGCAGAGGCCTTGTTACGAATTCCTGATAAAGAAACAGAGCATTTATTAATTCGCGATAAACTCACCAGTGCACAATGGGGAGAACATTTAGGTAAGGCTGAATCGAGCTTTGTTAATATGGCAACGTGGGGCTTAGCGTTGACCGGTAAGATTCTCAATAAAGATCCTGACGCAAATTCGTTTAAAAAACTGTGGCAAAAAATGTTACGCACCAGCAGTGAGCCGGTGGTGCGCAGAGCCGTGCGCGAAGCGATTAAAATAATGAGTGAACAGTTTGTACTGGGTCGTAAAATTGAAGAGGCATTAAAACGTTCCAAAGAGAGTATCGATAAAGGCTATTCATTTTCATATGACATGTTAGGCGAAGCCGCACGCACGATGAAAGATGCGGATGCGTATCTTAAAGCTTACACCGATTCAATTAGCGCTATTGGCAAAACCGTTGATCCCAATGCGCCACTCTTTCATCAACCCAACATTTCCGTTAAGCTCTCGGCCATTTATCCACGTTATGATTTTTTACATCAAACCGCAGCGCGCACTACATTGATAAAGCGCCTTAAAAAATTATCATTGTTAGCGAAGTCGGTGGGTATTTGTCTCACTGTTGATGCGGAAGAGGCGGATCGATTGGACCTGTCCCTT
>NVSS01000022.1 GCA_002732805.1 Coxiella sp. (in: g-proteobacteria) | reverse complement strand
GTGCAACAGAATTTGAGATAACTAAGCTCCCTTAAAAAAGACGTGAAACTACCAACAAACACCTAAAAATGGAAGCATCGCAAAGAGAATTTGCTGAAAAACAAGCCATCGAAATATCCAACATGCTAAAATCGCTCATTGAGACGGCTGCTGATGCGATTATTATTATTGATGAACACGGTATTATTGAATCATTCAATACAAGTGCTGAATCTATCTTTGGCTATACGAGTAACGACGTGGTCGGTAAAAATGTATCCTGCTTAATGCCTGATACCATTGCCAATGAACATGATGATTTTCTAAATCACTATTTAAATACGGGCCAAGGCAACATCATTGGCATTGGGCGCGAAGTACAGGCACGGCGCAAAACTGGTGAATTATTCCCAGCTTATATCTCCGTGGGTGAAACAAAGGCCGGGCAACACACTAAATTTACGGGCATCCTGCGTGACTTAACGCTCACTAAAGAGCGCGAGCGCGAAACACAAGAAGTCTCACGACAATTACAGCATATGCAAAAACTGGAATCCATTGGCCAACTGGCAGGTGGTATTGCGCATGATTTTAATAATATACTAGCGGCCATCATCGGTTATGCCAAGTTACAAAGTGACGCGTTATTAGCAGTAGGCACTGACAATCAGCTCGTTGAAAAAATTCTCGACTCAGCGAATCGTGCCGCCACACTAACACAGCAATTATTAAATTTTTCACGCAAAGGCGAAACAATATTCAGGCCCGTTGATGTTAACCACTGCGTTAACGAAGCCGTTGCTCTTTTAGAACAGTCTATTCATAAGAACGTGACGATAAAACTTCAATTAGCTGATACGTTACCCCTCATCAACGCTGATGATACGCAGCTCATCCAGATGTTTCTCAATCTCGGCATCAATGCAGCAGACGCCATGCCCGAGGGGGGCCAGCTCACGCTGCAAACAGCGTTATTCGTCATTGAGACTGCGAATTTAGCCCATTACCCACAGCTGGAACTAGGAACCTATATTCATGTCACTATTCGAGATACAGGCGCGGGAATGTCAACTGACGTGCTTAATCAAATTTATGAACCCTTTTTCACGACCAAAGCGTTTGGTAAAGGAACGGGGCTGGGGCTATCCGTGGTCTACGGAATTATAACCGAGCATCATGCCACCATCACGGTTGATTCAACGGAAGGTGCGGGCACACTATTTAACCTTTATTTTCCAATCTCAACATCACCTCTGGAACACAACGTTCAAAAAGAAATACAACCTAATGCCAAGACTATTGGTAACGATCAGATCGATGGTATAACATTGCTTATTGTGGACGATGAACAGCCACTCCGTGAATTACTTGAAACGGTTTTTAGTCGCTATGCTTGTAACTTATTATTTGCGACTAACGGCGAAGAAGCCGTTACACTCTATATGCAACATCATTCGTCTATTGACCTCATCATAATGGATATTCAAATGCCCGTTATGGGCGGTTATGACGCCTACCAACAAATACAGATCGTCAATCCAACAGTGCCTGTTATCTTCATGAGTGGATATACCGACGAAGACCAGTCTGAAATCCTCTATAGTCTCGATAATGTCACCTTCATTCAAAAACCTTATGACCTCGATGCGCTTCTCAACAGCGTCCGACAAATGCTATTGCACTAAATTTTATCGATATTCAGTCAAAGTCGTGTTATATTTGTAAAACAGGACGTATCTTATGATAAGGATATTAATTCATGAAGCGTATTATCAGTCTCTGCTTGGGTATTAGCCCATTGCTGGGCATTTCTGTGGCCTATGGCGCATCAACAAGCCAGCAAATCGCACAGCTCGAACGAATCGTCAAACAACAACAGGTTGAGCTTGCCCAACAAGGCCGACAGATACAACGATTATCCTTAAGACTTGGCCCATCAGATAACAAATTACCGCCGCCATCAGCGCCAGGCATGTCAGGTCCAATCCCACCACACTCACATGTCAACATAGTTAAAATAAATCCATTGCAAGAAAGTGTCTTAGCACAAGCCTCGAGCGCTGACAATACCGTTTCTATTTCGCGCTCTAGATTGATACTAGGTGACAAAAAAGCAAATGTGTCTCTTTCTGGGCAGATTAGTGCAATGACCTTCAATGCCAGTGATGGCAGTAACAATAATACCTTCTTTGGTACCAATAGCGTGTCACCCTCTCAGTTCAACGTCGATAGCGAAATGAAGCCCGCAAAAAATTGGGTGATAGGCAGTCATTTAAAATTAGGCTTTGAAACCAACTCATCAAATGCCGTCAGCCAAACAACAGCTTCTCCAACAGCGTCCATCGATACCCGCCGTGCTGAGGTTTATGTCAAATCAAAATACTTAGGTACACTGTTTTTAGGTAAAGGCGAAACAGCAACTGACAATACCGCTTATTCTGATTTATCAGGCACTACGCTGGTAGGTCGTGCAACGTTAAATGATATTGGCGGTAGTCTTTTCTACCGTATTGCCAATAACGGCTTATCAACAGTCACCGTTAGCGATACCATAAACGGACTGGATGGTTTCAGCAGGAAAAACCGTGTGCGCTACGATACGCCTGAGTTTGGTGGATTTACGGTCGCTGTATCCGCCGCAGAGGGCGGAAAACAAGGTGCTGCTTTAAAGTTTGGGCGCCAATTTGGAAAGATTAAATTTGCCGCGCAAATGGCTTATACCTCCGAACAAACCTTTAATGGCGGCACTGCAACGTCAGCGAATGGTAACGAGCTCAATGGATCAGCATCCGTCTTATTCCCCGTGGGTGTCAGCTTAACCGCTGCCGGCGGCGAAATACAAGCGAAAGAAAGTGGTCGTGATAAACCTTACTACTACTACATCAAACCGGGCTACCAAAGCAAATTCTTCCCTATCGGGCTCACTGCACTGTCTATTGATATGGGCCAGTATTATAACTTCGCTCAAAATAATGACCGTGCCACCAGCTATGGTGTGCAGATGGTACAAAATCTAGATCCCTGGGATTTAGCCATGTACGTCGGTTACCGCTACTTTGCACTCCACCGCCCCGGCTCTTCATTTGATGGGTTAAACTTAGTGATGGCTGGTGCGCTTTATAAATTCTGAGAATAGAGCGTAACAATGATATTTAGAGATTTATTAAAACGAAAAAGCGTTGCGCCCTCGCTGGAGAACCTGACGAAGCAGCTTATAAAATTACCACCTGTTGTCATTTGGGTCACGATCGCCATCTCCGTATTACCCTTTCTGATATCCCTAATCGTCGGCTACGGTTTTGGCAATCATAGTCTAAAGTGGAGTGCGGAACAATTGTCTAAAATGCAGGGTAAAGAAATAACTGAGTCCATGCTCTTAGCCATGTCAGGCGCCTTAACACATGCGTTTCATACCTTAGTGGCAGGTTGTTTAATTTCAGCAAATGCCGATAATTCCAATCTCATCACACTCTTTCCTAACACACTCTTCAGTAACATTAGTCACAATAATAATCTTAGCATTTGAATTAAGTGTTCTAGTTTGTTTTAGGATCTCAATACCAGCTCGATCACCTCCAGGAAGAGTTAGATCAAGTAATACCATGTCGGGTTTTTCACATTTATAGATTTCCAATGCTTCTTTTGCAGATCCCGCTTGAAAAATATTAAAATCATTTTAAGTGGGTGAGTACGCCAAAGCGTTCGAATACATTGAAGTGTATTACAATCGCAAGCGTCTTCATCCGACATTGGGTTATATGAGTCCGGATGAGTTTGAGGAAAAAATAGTGGCTTAGTAAAGTGTCCGTTTTAGCGGGGCAAGATCACTGGCTTACTCATTTATGTTCGCAATACCGTCATTCTGCATTAGTTTGATAAATGAAGCTTTACTAAATTAATGACAGTATCTCCACTAAGTGGCTTCAAAAGATACTCAAGTGCGCCTAATGCTATACACTCATTCCTAACACGCTCTTCCACAATACTAGTCACAATAATAATCTTGGCACTTGAATTAAGCGTTCTAATTTGTTTTAGAACCTCAATGCCAGCTCGATCACCTCCAGGAAGAGTTAGATCGAGTAATACCATATCGGGGTTTTCGCAGTTATAGATTTCCAACGCTTCTTTTGCAGATTCCGCTTGAAAAATATGAAAATCATTTACGAAGAGATTTTCCAAGTAACAACGGATAGTGCTTGAGTCATCAACAATTAATATTGTATTCATCATCTCAGGCCCCTTTTACATTTACGTGGGTGAGTACGGCAAGATTGCAGAGATCTATGTCTATTCATTCAGTCGCCTAATTTTTTCAGCAAGCTCAGCAGACTTTTCTTTAGATATAATCCTTTTCCCTGACTTTTCCACCCACTCGGCTAAAACTTCTAAATGCTTCGCTGAAAGCTCATCCGCATCAATATAAAGGTGTATTCCAATTTGCCTACTTATAAACTGGCGAGCTGCGGGCCCAAAATAATCTAACGCAAGCTCATTTACTTTATCCAATAAATCATTCATCAGAGGTTTCACCCTTATTGTCATTCTCTTCTTCCATTAATATCTTAATACTGGCTCTCATGCGCTCAAAGGATTCTCTTAAGTCACCAAACTCATTATTCTCGGATTGTGTAAGTAAAATAGTTTCCAGTTTTCCTCTAGATAGATCTTCAGTTGCAATTATTAAATTATGTAATGATCCCACAATCCAGCGGATTGTAAGCGTGGGATAAATTATAACGAAAAGTATGGTAACAACAGCAAGGAATCCTATATATCTTCCCACTTCATGCACAACAATTTCATTTTCTAAGGCAAAAATTGTAATAACAAGCATAATTACAATTAAAGTTAATGTAGCAAAGGCTAATGTGAGCCTCCAACCTACTGTAAAGCGGTACTGAGAAAGCAGTGTTTGTTCAGCATGATCAGTCGTCATAAGAGCTAATGCAAAGATAAAATAAGAAACATCTTTTAGTATATGTGCCCAATTAAAATAAACATCAAAAATTCTGAGGGAATTCATCATATAAACGCCCGTAAATATTCCAACGACCACAGACAAACAAAGTAACGTTCCACACCATCCTGCTCCATTCATCCTCCGATACAAGAGAGGTAGTGCAATAATTAATGGGACGATTGCCAGTAATTCATACGGCCTATGAAGGAATGGGGGCATTTTAATTAAAATAAAGGCAGGGATTGGGAAAAGCAAAATAATGGTCGTTACTGCCAAGACAATCAATGCTAGTGGAGCAAAATAATTTGATAAAATACTGCGTGCGGATGATTTAACAATTTTCTTAGATACTACCGATACCGCTAACAATATGAGAAGGCCAAGGATGAGTCGACCGACTGTCCACGTTGCTGGAATAAAAACAGACTGTCCCGAGGTTGGGCTCCCAAAAGTACCAATTGCCGCAAAAGCATGGATCAGATCCTCAAAACCATTTATAAAAAATGCAAGGGCAATATAGAGGTAAAATGAAGATTGTGTTATTTTTAGTTGCTTATATGCGGCAAATCCTGCATATGTTGCAAATACAAAACCAACAACTTCTAGCCAAAAATGCGAGGTTTTGCTATCCAGGGCCGTAATATTGATTGAATTTATATAAGCAAGACCCAAAAACAAGATAATAACGAGAATTCCCCCTAATATTATGTTTCTAGGCATATCAGATTTTAGGGTTGGTACAGCTATTTTAGACATTAATACACTCCATGTTTAATAATGCGCATACGATTTATGGTTGCCACTTCAAGCAGTCGCAATATTCCAAGTCGAATGATAAATCAATACCTAATTGATATTATAACGTAAAAAAATCAAAACTCAAACAACACATTTTAAGCTGGCGTCCGGCTTCTATATATTCTACAACCGTACGTGGGTTGTGTCGCAAATTTTATGGGTTAACAAAAGGGATTTTTCCTAGGCGAAACTACGCCGCTAATGCATAAAACTTCTCGAATACAGACATATTAGCCGCATCACAATGTTGGTTCTTATGAAGCATATGATGCAGCTCGATGCCTATCAGCGTCGCATGTGCCGAATGGAATTC
>NVSS01000021.1 GCA_002732805.1 Coxiella sp. (in: g-proteobacteria) | reverse complement strand
CTCACATTAATAAATGAGCTATATGTATCAAAGAAATGCCTCGAATTTAAAGGGTCTTCGCATGAGGAAAGCAGTTTTTCAGTGGATGAAATTTATAATTTATTCTCAATGGACCCCAATGAAAAAGTTCCCGAGGATCTGGGTAACGCTTTTAGACACTTCGAAAATTTTCGATCTCTATTTTCCAAACCTATTAACACCAAAAATCCAAAAGCACGAACCGCCATTGAAGTTCCAGATAAAGTGACGTCGATTGGACGTTTTATGTTTCGTGACTGCAGCGCCCTAAGCAGCATTTATATTCCAGCAAGCGTGATGTCGATCGATAGTCGTGCATTTGATTATTGCAATAGTCTTACTTCTATATCATGTACGCTACAGGTTTTGAGCCTGTTGCCGGAAGGACTTAAGCACCAGCTTAAAAGTATCACAATAATTTCAGGATTAGCGAAGACACCTGAAAATGAATCAATTGATCGCACCAATAATTTCTATTATTGGAATCTTGAAAGTATTAAAATTTCAGCTAAAGTAAAGTCGATTGGAGCATCTGCGTTTGTCAGCTGTACTAGCCTAACCTCCATTGAGCTCCCACAGAGCGTGACGTCGATTGGAACGGGTGCGTTTAGGTATTGCGGGGCACTAGCCTCCATTGAGATCCCAGGCGGCGTGAGGTCGATTGGAGCGACTGCGTTTAGTGGTTGTGGACTAACCTCCATTGAGATCCCAGGCGGCGTGACGTCGATTGAAGGGTATGCGTTTAGTGGTTGCAGTGCACTAACCTCCATTGAGATCCCAGATAGTGTAACGTCGATTGGAGAGTCTGCGTTTAGTCATTGCAGTGCACTAACCTCCATTGAGATCCCAGATAGTGTAACGTCGATTGGAGAGGATGCGTTTAGTCATTGCAGTGCACTAACCTCCATTAATATCCGAAATAGCGTGACATCGATTAAATGGAGTGCATTTAATAACTGCAATAGTCTTACTTCTATGTCATGTACGCTACAGGTTTGGAGTCGGCTGCCTCAATTACTTAAGAGGCAGCTTAACAGTATTACCATAATTCCTGAATCAGCAGAGCTAGCTGACAATGAATCAATTAATCACACCAATAATTTCGGTGATTGCTCGAATCTTGAAAGTATTAAAATTTCAGTTAAAGTAACGTCGATTGGAGCGCATGCGTTTAGTGATTGCAGTGCACTAACCTCCATTGAGATCCCAGATAGTGTAACGTCGATTGGAGCGTATGCGTTTGATAGCTGTAATGTACTAGCCTCCATTGAGCTCCCACAGAGCGTGACGTCGATTGGAGCGGGTGCGTTTAGGTTTTGCAGGGCACTAACCTCCATTGAGATCCCAGGCGGCGTGAAGTCGATTGGAGTGGATGCGTTTAAGTTTTGCAGTGCACTAACCTCCATTGAGATCCCAGATAGTGTAACGTCGATTGGAGAGGATGCGTTTAGTGGTTGCAGTAAACTAACCTCCATTGAGATCCCAGATGGCGTGACGTCGATTGAAGTGAATGCGTTTAACGGTTGCAGTGCACTAACCGCCATTAACATCACAAAAAGCGTGACGTCTATTGGAAGGGGCGCGTTTTATAATTGCAGTGCACTAACCTCCATTGAGATCCCAGGCGGCGTGAGGTCGATTAGAGCGTATGCGTTTAGTGATTGCAGTGCACTAACCTCCATTGAGATCCCAAGCGGCGTGACGTTGATTGAAGTGAATGCGTTTAGGGATTGCGCAGCACTAACCTCCATTGAGATCCCAGATAGTGTAACGTCGATTGAATGGTATGCGTTTCATGGTTGCAGTGTACTAACCTCCATTGAGATCCCAAGCGGCGTGAGGTCGATTGGAGGGTATGCGTTTAGTGGTTGCAGTGCACTAACCTCCATTAAGCTCCCAGATAGTGTAAAGTCGATTGGAGTGGATGCGTTTAGTGGTTGCAGTGCACTAACCTCCATTAATATCCCAAATAGCGTGACGTTGATTGAACGGGGTGCATTTGATGACTGCAAAAGTCTTACTTCTATTTCATGTACGCTGCAGGTTTGGAGTCAGTTGCCTCAATTACTTAAGAGCCAGCTTAAAAGTATCACCCTAATTTCTAAATCAGAAGAGCTAGCTGACAATGAATCAATTAATAACACCAATAATTTCCGTGATTGCTTGAAGCTTAAAAGTATTCAGATTTTAGCTGAAGTGACGTGGATTGGAGATGATGCGTTTAGGGGGTGCAGTGCACTAACCGCCATTGATATCCCAAGTGGCGTGACGTCAATTGGAAATCGCGCATTTCAAGGCTGTAGTGCGCTAGAAAGCATTGCGATTCCTAAGAGTGTGACGTTAAGTGGTGATGGCGTGTTTGATGGTTGCAGTGCGCTTACAGATAAAGGTATCAAGAACGATAGCCATGCTTTTTCTTTGAGTGAGAATCCTAATAATCCTTTAAATAGTATCAGGGTAGGGGATTCTATGAGCGGTGATTTATTTTCGTTCCCCCGGCTTGAAGGAAATTTGAGACTAACAGATATGAATCCAGATCAGCCGGTCGCGAAAGGGGTAACACGGCCCTGCCAAGTTATATATAACGATAATCGTAATGAAGTAAATCCATATGATGAATTATATGAGAAGACAGTAAGTCTGAATGAGGGTGGGAAAGGTCAATTTCCATTTTCAGAGGGCGATCGTGTTGAATTTAATACTACGAGCCTTACTAGAGGTAAGATTACGGTCCATCTTCTTCCGCCTTATGATGATTCCGTTAAGAGAAATAAAGATCTGTTACAACGCGTTAATCGCTGGGCTATTGATAAAAGAACGGCTGCTAAGCTAAGCCATATGACGACGCGTTGCTTTTCAACTATATTGAACAAATTTAATAAAAACGTTCTCCACGAAACTATTATTAACCGCCTTACTCAATATGTGGAAAGAATTGACAGGCATCAAATGGAACCTAATGGCCAAGGAAACCCTGATTTTAAATATGGATTTTCTCTGTTCCCAGATGACAGAGGAAAAAACAGACAGGCCAACTACCTTCTAGTAAAAGCACTCCTTAGGGGGCAAGTGAACAATTGTTTCGAGAATACAGATATATTTTCCAAAGAAAATATTGCTCAATTACGAGATAACATTATCAGTGATGAGAATATTTTCCCTCTTGACTCTAGGGATAACAGAGGAATTAATAGTTATGAGCTAAACGCTATTTTAGATTTTGCTCGAGATGGGTTTGATTTTCGAGATGACGCTCCAACACTACTGCCTACAGGTTGGAGTCCACACTATTAACGTGTATGTCACGAAAGCAGCTAGGGTAACATCAATGGCCGTGTCGCATAAGGGGGAACGCATGTTAGAGGCCTGTACCATGAATTACGGCGTTATTATTCACAGGCACAGCATTACACGGGACGTTATAAAAAGCATCCGGACATACGCTTATCAGCAAAGCAAATTCTAGGGTTATCCGGCGTGCCTAAGCGCACGATAACGTACTGTTTTGGTGTGCTTTCCAAAGGTGACTTTATCTAAAAATACGGCCAAGCAGCTAGTACGCGCTACCAATTGATTTTTTAAGGCAGATGTCAGTTCCGGCGATTGTGTGCAGTCGAGTAGGGGAGATATTGACCCTGGATAAAAATAAGAACGTCATGCCAGATCCAGGGCATTCTGATTATGAAAACAAGGCAAGGGACCTTTTCGTCTTGGTTTGACATGGAACGCTTTAATCCTTGATGTTCCAATATTTTTCGGTTAGAATCGTCCAGAATTTGAACATTTGCTGGGGGCGTATAGAGAAATGCGGTAATGTACGTTGAGTGCCGCACTGACACACGAGTCCAGGCTAATCCATAAATCAATGCATACCCCCCTTACTCAGGTTAAGTAGGGTGTGTATTTATAGTTATGGTCAAAAAAGGGGGGGGGATTGAAATGCGAAGAAAATCTAGGTTGCACACAAAAGAGTTTGGTGTTATTGACGTTGTACAAACTGACGAAAGCATAAGTATAACAATCGGTGACATTACCAGATCATATCCGGGTAAAAATCTTATAGGTCATTCCAGTACAAATCATATAGGTGATTCCAGTGGTTTTTACATAGATGATACATTAGTCCTTTGCCAATATAGCGACAATGAAAAAAAGGCTATAAATGATTTTATTAAAATAATTCCCGAAGATTATCAACATCAGGTTCGCGATGAATTTGATCAAAAGGAGTCATTTTTTTCAATTATAACGAAAGATCAAGACGGTCCAGAAGGCATACAAAAAGAGCCGCTCTATTCAATGACAAGCGTAATCCACTCAGCAGCGTATTACGGATTAATTAGGGATCAATTAAACAATGGGAGACTGTCTAAAAATAATATTAAACAGTTGCTTGCGCTAAGCTTTGCACCCTCACCTGAAAAAACACATTCTTTAGCAGATGAGCTTTTTACCAAGGATTCAGCTGACGTATGCGATGCCTTTCTCACATTAATAAATGAGCTATATGTATCAAAGAAATGCCTCGAATTTAAAGGGTCTTCGCATGAGGAAAGCAGTTTTTCAGTGGATGAAATTTATAATCTATTCTCAATGAATCCTAATGACAACGTTTCCGAGGATCGGGGTAACGCTTTTAGGCACTTCGAAAATTTTCGATCTCTACTTTCCAAACCTATTAACATCAAAGATCCAAAAGCACAAACCGCCAGTAAAGTTCTAGATAATGTGACGTCGATTAAACGTTTAATGCTTCGTGGCTACAGCGCCCTAAACAGCATTGATATCCCAGCAAGTGTGATGTTGATCGATAGCCGTGAATTTGATGACTGCAATAGTCTTACTTCTATGTCATGTACGCTACAGGTTTGGAGTCAGTTGCCTCAATTACTTAAGCGCCAGCTTAAAAGTATCACAATAATTGCAGGATCAGTGCAGACACCTGAAATCGAATCAATTGTTGACACCGATTATTTTAGTGATTGCGTGAGCCTTGAAAGTATTCAGATTTCAGCTAAAGTGACGTCGATTGGAGCGTATGCGTTTAGTAGTTGCAGTGCACTAACCTCCATTAATATCCCAAATAGCGTGACGTCGATTGGATCGTATGCATTTTATAGCAAAAGTCTTACTTCTATGTCATGTACGCTACAGGTTTGGAGTCAGTTGCCTACATCACTTAAGCGCCAGCTTAAAAATATCACAATAATTGCAGGATCAGCGCAGACACCTGAAATCGAACCAATTGATGACCACCATAATTTTAGTGGTTGTGTGAACCTTGAAAGTATTCAGATTTCAGCTAAAGTGACGTCGAATGGAGCGTATGCGTTTAGGGATTGCAGTAAACTAATCTCCATTATTATCCCAGCAAGTGTGATGTCGATTGGATGGGGCGCATTTAGTGGTTGCAGCGCACTAACCTCCATTGAGATCCCAAAGAGCGTGACGTCGATTGGAGGGTATGCGTTTAGGGATTGCAGCGCACTAACCTCCATTGAGATCCCAAATGGCGTGACGTCGATTGGAACGTGTACATTTTCTAGTTGCAGTGCACTAACCTCCATTAATATCCCAAATAGCGTGACGTCGATTGAAATGGATGCATTTAATAACTGCAATAGTCTTACTTCTATGTCATGCACGCTACAGGTTTGGAGTCGGTTGCCTATACCACTAAAGCGCCAGCTTAGACATATCACTATAATTGCTGGATCAGCGCAGACACCTGAAGGCGAATCAATTGTCATTGATGATTTCAATGATCACTGGAATCTGAAAAGTATTCAGATTTTAGCTAAAGTGACGTCGTTTGGAGTGTATGCGTTTAGGGGTTGCAGTGCACTAACCTCCATTAAGATCCCAGATGGCCTGATGTCGATTGGAGGGGGCGCGTTTAGTGGTTGCACAGCACTAACCTCCATTGAGATCCCAAAGAGCGTGATGTCGATTAGAGCGGGCGCGTTTAATGGTTGCAGTGCACTAACCTCCATTAATATCCCAAATGGCGTGATGTCGATTAAAGTGAACGCGTTTCGTGATTGCACAGCACTAACCTCCATTATTATCCCAGCAATTGTGACGTCGATTGAAGCGGACGCGTTTAATGGTTGCACAGCACTAACCGCCATTGATATCCCAAATGGCGTGACGTCAATTGGAAATGGCGCATTTCAAGGCTGCAG
>NVSS01000020.1 GCA_002732805.1 Coxiella sp. (in: g-proteobacteria) | reverse complement strand
TGTTTTTAACCCGCATTGGCTTCGGCTCGAAAGCCGTGATCACCGGTGATATCACGCAGGTGGACTTACCGCGTAAGCATCACTCAGGGTTACGCCACGCGATCACACTGCTACGTAACATAAAAGACATTCAGTTTACCTTCTTCACCTCTAAAGATGTCGTACGCCATCCGCTGGTACAAAATATCATCGAGGCCTACGAAAAAGAGGAAGAGGAAGTAGAGGCATGACACTTGGGCTGGTTATCCAAGACGAGGTAACCGTAGATCACGCGCCGACGGCGGCACAATTTCGACTGTGGCTAGACACCGCTTTGTCTTTTGTCGCCGATGCACCCACCCAAGGCGAACTGACTATTCGCATTATCAGCCTCGATGAAAGCGCGCAGTTAAATGAGTCCTATCGTCAAAAACAAGGCCCCACCAATGTGCTGTCCTTCGGCTACGATACACTAGACCCCTTCACGGGCGATCTTGCTATTTGTGCCGATTTAGTCCAGCAAGAAGCGTTAGCCCAAGAAAAATTAGTCGAAGCACATTGGGCACACTTAGTGGTTCATGGTGTTTTGCACCTCATGGGTTTTGATCATATCGATGACAACGAAGCACGTGACATGGAAGCCCTAGAAACCACCATCATGCAACAACTCAAGTATACGGATCCTTACTAAAAAATCGCGCGCTCCCGTACATCGCCCTTATCTTTTCAAAAATACGTATTGCTCCCCGATTCACCGGGCAAATATAGTTTGCTGGTTCCATCAGAACTCGCCACACAACTGATGCTATAATCGGCTATTTTTATAGTCTAACCAAGGGTTAAATGCTATGAACTGTCCAAACTGCGCTGCTAACGGTACGTGACCGCTAAAATCTCCAACTAATTTAGGCTACCAGCAGTTTCGATGCCGCGAATGCAGCAAACAATTTAATGAGCAAACCGGTACGCCTTACAATTTTTTAGAATATCCTACGGATATTGTCGTTCTGACAGTCTTCTATTATTACCATTTTAAAAATAGTTTGGTAGATGTGGTCGAGCATATGGCACTACGCGGCATACGCTTAAGCCACGAAACCGTACGTCTTTGGTCACAACGGATTGGCACGAATATCGCCTTAAAGATGCGCGTACATCGACGTGGGTGCTCTCATCGCAAATGGAACATGGATATCACGTATCTTAAAGTAAAAGGCTACGACATGTATTTGTATCGTGCCATCGATAAGGGCGGTAATTTAGTTGATGTTTATCTTAGCGACACACGTGATAAAAAAGCCGTTGAAGAATTTTTCAAAGCGTGCGAAGCGACAACGGGCCCCCATCCCATACAGGTCACGACGGATAAAGAACCGGCTTTTTCTAACACTATTAAAAAGGCCTTTGGTGATGACGTTAAACATCGCGATAGCAAGTATATGAATAATGTGACGGAGCAACCTCATCGCGGTATAAAGTCACGCTATCGACCGATGAAGGGTTTTCAAGATAGTGGGTGCGCCATGATCTTTTGCACGGTCTTTGAAGAGATCAAACAGTTTTTCCGAATGAAAAATAAAACACAATCACAACGGCGCCATGACTTTGCGCCTAGATTTCAGGAGTTTGAAACAATGGCTGGTATGGAAGCGTGAAAACACTTAAAATAGAGTCTTTATATGCGTATGTAGCTCAGTTTTGATAAATCCATATTCTGGCCCTATCATGTATAGTGAGCTGTTTATACGATTTCTTGCATTCCATGCTTTGCTCCAAATAAGTTAAAAATCAAAATATTAACTCATTTGTCGCACTTGTGTTTGAATATACCTGGGGTGCACTCAACTTTCCTCCATCTATGTCACTACACCCAATGAGTAATTTGCGTCTTTTACCTTGTTTGATAGTCTAAATCGAGATGCGCTTTACATGGTTGGGGGTTTTCGCGGGCGCATGGTTAGCCCCCCTCACAACCTGCACACCTATTTTACTTGACTTGCTCGGGTTTCCTATGAGGGAATTTTTGGATTTGTTTCTGATGCTCTTGCATCACATTTTGTAATGGTGTGAGAAACCAAAGGTAATTGTACATAGCGCCATGTGTTTCTTTAGGATCACGCATTATATTATAAACACTCATTTTTGGTAATCCCCCTCCAGCCGAATGTGAGTCAAATAATGCTTTATAAGGACCTAAACGGACAGCCCCTATTTTTGGACCACTATAATAAAACATATAGCCACGGTGCGAATAGCCTTCACCGAATAATAAGAAGGCTGTTTGATCAATCCCATCTGTTACACGATCACTAGGTATTTTGTCTTTTACGCCCGCAATACTAGCCATGGTTGTATACATATCGGTCACATGCAATAAACCAAGAGGATCTTGAGCGGGTTTGATCATACCCGGCCAATAAACAATAGCAGGTACACGCACGCCACCCTCAGTTACCTGACCTTTGCCACCCTTCAACCAGGTGTAACCTGAGGTAGGCCAGAATGCATACATTGGCCCATTGTCGCTATACCAAATAACTAACGTATTTTCAGCAATGCCTTGATCCTTTAAAGTTTGTAATATTTCCCCTACATGTGCGTCGTGTTGGGCCATTTGTGCAGCTTGATTATTGCGTGAGTCAATACCCTTTTTAAAACGATATTCCTTAGGGGAGCCTGCAACTTGGTTTGCATAAGTCGCCCAATATATGAAAAATGGCTTATCTGATTTGGCGTTATCCTTTATGTACTGAATAATCTGTTTAGCAGATTGATTTTCAAAATTAACCATTTCCTGAGAGTTAATTTCTCCAACTACCTTACGTCCTTCACCCTTTTTACCCTGATATATGCCATCAATACGTATACCATATTGTTGTAAGTATTTCTTATTGCCAGGATAGTCATACCAAAAACCAACTCCTGGTACTACATCTCTTTCATAAAATGATTGCATGTTAGGCCAAGCCCAGGCCGCTCCATTGTATAATCCATAATACGCATAATCGAAACCTTGGTTTTCCGGCGCATGCTTTGGTTGATCGCCTAAATGCCATTTTCCCCACATTGCAGTACTATAGCCACTTTGTGAAAGCAACTCAGCAATTGTTATTTCTTCCGGTGATAACCCCATTTTTTGTCCCGGCCATAAAACATCAGTCAGACCTGTGCGCACTGGATGACGACCTGTCATTAAAGCAATTCTCGTTGGTGTACAACTTGGCTCTGCATAAGCTTCTAAAAACTTCATGCCATTTTTTGCCATAATATCCAAATTTGGTGTCGGTGTTCCCCGAAGTTTTCCACCAAAATATGAGCCGAGTTCGCCCCAGCCAATGTCATCAGATAAGATAAAAATTATATTGGGTTTCTTTCCATATTTCTTCTCAAGAGCCTGTAATTTATTAACAACCATTTTCTCTTGAGCTTGCCATTCCGCCGCATGCTTTTTTTGAGATGTGATGTAGGGTGCATCTGGCTGATAAGCCAAGGCAGTTGACAGAAACAAGGCGGAAAGGGACGCAACCGCCACGCAGGTTAACAATTTTTTTACAGCCCTCATGCTTGCTCTCCGTTCGATCTTTATCAGTTGTTAAAAGACAGCTCACTACGTAATATTAGTACAAATACTCAATTTTTCCACCTTTATGCATAAAAATACATACCTGTTATTATATCTAGTTGAATTTTAAAATATTCTTTTAAGATTTCTAAATAAATGTTATGATAACATCATGATTTAAATGGAGGAAATTCATGCTGTTAATGAAATACGGACACTTTTTAATTATGTCTCTACTCGTTTTCTCTCCTTCTGTTTTTGGAAATGATGTTAAGCACGTTCATTCATCCTGTCAATGTAGTAATCTGCCAAAACGTTTTCAATCATCATCAATGCAACAGCAACCAGGTCAGCCTATGGTAAAGATTCCAGGTGGTATCTTTATGATGGGCGGAGATAATAACCAAGCTAAAAAGGATGAATTACCAAAACATAAAGTTCAAATAAAAAGTTTTTGGTTAGATAAAACAGAAGTAACCAATAAACAGTTTTCCGAATTTATTAAGGCAACAGGCTATAAAACAACAGCTGAACGGAAACCAGATTGGAATAAACTTAAAAAAAACTTGCCACCTAATACACCAAAACCCGGGAAAGATGTCTTGGTTCCCTCCTCACTAGTATTTACGCCGCCTAACCATAAAGCTTCTTTAATAAACCATCATAAATGGTGGGAATGGAAAAAAGGCGCTGATTGGCGGCATCCGAATGGTCCTAATAGCAATATAACGGGTAAAGAAAATCATCCTGTTGTTCATGTATCTTGGTTAGATGCAGCGGCATACTGTAACTGGAGAGGAGTGCGTTTGCCGACTGAGGCTGAGTGGGAGTGGTCTGCGCGCGGAGGATTGAAAAACAAATTATACCCCTGGGGCAATGAAGCCATTGATCAGGGCACTATCAAAGCTAATACATGGCAAGGCTCTTTTCCGCATAAAAATACACTAAGAGACAAGCATTATTATACTGCAGCCGTTAAATCATTTAAGCCAAATGGATATGGGCTTTATGATATGTCTGGGAATGTCTGGGAATGGGTTAGCGACTTGTATCACGCTCGCTACTATTATGAACTTACGAAAAAAAACGCAGTAAATAACCCTACTGGACCAAGGGTAAGCTATGATCCGCGTGATCCAAATATCAAAAAGAATGTGACACGTGGCGGGTCCTATCTGTGCAATGAAAAGTATTGTACAGGTTATCGTGTATCAGCTCGGATGAAATCATCACCTGATACGAGTATGCAACATACAGGTTTTCGATGTGCTAAATAAGGAATTTTGTATGTTTAAACGATGGCTACATTTCTTTACTACTCTATTAATGATATCTAGTATATTCCAACTAACTGATATATATGCAGGCGGCCCCGATCAACAGCCAACATCTGCGCCGTGGCATTTTACTGTAGCGCCTTACGGATGGATCTTTGGGCAAAATGGTGATATGACAGTTCAAGGTACGAAGACACATATTGATTTAACACCCATTGACGTCTTAAAAAACATCCATTATCTTGACTTTATTTTTCAATTGCATATGGAAGCAGCCAAAGGGCCTTGGGCGGTTATGGTTGATTCAACGTATATGAAAATTTCACCAACCTCTAGGGTAGACCTAGGTACCGTTACGGTACCACCGGGGTCAGTGCCGGCGTCTTTAGACATTAAAACGACCATTAAGTTTTCCATCTTAGATATGGGTACTTACTATACTTTTTTGCAGAAAACATTTAGCCAACCATACCGGTGGATAAAAATTGAAGGATTGCTGGGTGCACGTGATGTGTATATTGCAGCTTCAATGAACCTAACCCCATTGCGCTTAGCGCAACAATCCGCAAGCGGAAATGCCAATTGGTTTTCTCCAATGACCGGCGCGCGAATGACCCTCCATATTTGGCGCCCTTTTGCAATTCTACTGAGTGGTGATGTTGCTGGAACAGGGTCGAATTTTTCTTGGAATACTACAGCATTAGGCAGCTACTCATTTAATCATTATACTGCTTTAGCACTAGGCTATCGGGTATTAAGTTTTGATGGCAGCCGCGGCTCTGGCGCAAATAAATTTAAAATGGATATGATTTATTATGGCCCTGTCATTGGTTTAGTTGTTACTTGGTAACAATCGGAAGGAGGAAATATCAAAATATTAGCACAATTGACCACCTATTTTTGGTGCTGGTATCAGGAGTTGGGGTTGGGTAGTGTTAGCCTAGTTTGGCCCAGGCCTAAAATCAACATAAATGAGCTATTATAGCATTAGTTTTGTGCTGAGCTTTAATAAAACCCGTTGTGTGTGCTAACGACTCACTTTTGACAAAACCCAATTTTTTATAAAAGGAGGATAGTTATGAAAAAAACAACCAATTTAACAATAGTCATATTAGCAATAATGATGTCAAATATAGCAGTTGCATCAAACATAGTGCGTTATACTACAACAGATAATAAATCTATAATGAATTTAGCTGCTAGACGTAGACGGGCTAGTGGGCATCGAAGACCGACGTCGGGGCCCGTGAGACATGCGGCACCGCAAAAAGCTATCAGACACCGCACTATTCATGGTCGCCGTATGCGATGGTATGCGGCAGGATCCGGCGTTACTTTAGTAGCCGGTGCAACTTGCTATGTTGATGGGTTGAATTTCGGTCGAATTTCTGGGAATAACTGTTGTATTCATGACAGTTGCCACCGAAGCTTCTATATTGACTAAAAAAAATATTTTATAGATTGAGGCACCAAATATTGGGTGAGTAAGCCAAGG
>NVSS01000019.1 GCA_002732805.1 Coxiella sp. (in: g-proteobacteria) | reverse complement strand
GTGTTTTTAACGGCAACGTACAGCTAGTGGCGCAGTTCAGACACTTCATGATATTTAACCCTTGGTTAGACTATAAAAATAGCCTATTATAGCATCAGTTATGCGGCGAGTTTTGACAAAACCAAATCGACGCATTAGTTGGTTAAACTAAGAGGATAGTCCCTGCGTAACACAAATGGGAGCGTAAATTTACAGTACCTTATCGTTTTAAAAACCGCATTGTTCAGACTGAGGAGATACTCCTGACGTATCTTCTGAAGTCTCTTCTGAAGTTATAGCACTATTCCCACTAAAAAGCGGAGCACTTTCTGTATCACCCACAGGTTTTCTTGAATTTCTACAGGCGCGGAAAGCTATCATGTTAGCGGCTAAACACACAACAGCTACTACCGGTAAAAATAGCTTTAAGCCCTCTAGCATATCCTGACGAAGCGCCATTTCATCTTTAGCACCTGCAGCGTTTAATACAGCACTATCATGGTCTATTTCAGCTTGGGTCTCTTCGCAACAACAAAAGTCATCATTATATAGACTGGCACATATGTTTATAATCTCATAAGTGCACCATGCATTCTCAGCAACGCCATCTATAGACCAACAGCCCAGCTCATTTGCAGCCGTATTAACAAATTCATCACCCTCAACCGCACACTGTACTGCATAGTAAATTCCCGCAGCAATTCCAACCCCTAACATATTAGAAATGATCGCACATGCCACTGCAGCACCCCGAGTATTGGGCTGCTTTATCGCTGCTACCTCGGTCTGATTCACTGCATCATCATTATTTATAGCTTCTGCCGTATCTGTACGTCTCATAGTGTTCTCCTGATATGCTTAATTAATTTCGCAAAAATCTTAGCCCACAACTAGACCAGATGCAAGCAATTTAACAAAAACATACCATTTCCAAAGTCTTGCTAATCCCTATCAAGGAAGCGCTCAAAAATAGCAAACCTTTCAATCGGTTCTGTAAACTCTCGCTCCCTTTTTGGCATCAGTAATGGTTCTAACGTATAATTTCCGATCTATCAACGTATCAAGGAATGGCACATGCAATGCCCGCGCTGTGAATCAATAAATACACGATAATGCCAATCAAAAACTGTCCTTGGTTATGATCAATTTCGATGCCGCTCTTGCAACAGTCAGTACAATGCGCGTACCGGAACGTCTTACAATAATATTCATTATCCTATTGAAGTGATCACCTGGCACTGTTGCAAAAATATAACCAACGCATGAATTTAGCTTATAATACGCTGTTTATGCAGCAATACCAAATAGTCCGTTAATGAAATCGTTCTGTGCACACACTGATCCTTTGGCTACATATTTTATCTGGCCTTTTTGCAGCATACGCATTGCTTCCATACCATCTATAGTTCGCGCCGCTGTATCAAATGATTGATACCATTGCCGGTAACGTGATTTACGTTTCGTTGATTTATGATCGTTCTCGATACCGTTATTGAGATTGACGTGCGGTACGATTCGCTGTATTGTTGCGCACAATCATACAGCAGTTCAAAACTCAATTTTTCGAAACTTCCCTGAATTTTGGTTATTTGCCCGGTGGCGTAACTACTGTATTTTTCTCAAAATTTAACGATTTGTCAACAACAGTTAAAAAAACAGCGTAATAAATGAATTAAATGGAGATGTCGATTGATTAATGCTGAACTTTTACAGATACGGAAAAAGCCATGATACAATTTGAAATAGAAAATGAGAACCCTATTAGGAAACAAATAGGTCAAATTATCGCCGACCACGACGGGGAGGTTACTGTAGAGCGTGCAGTTACTATCATCACTTTAAGTTTTGATAAAATCATAGAGCAACTTGCTTTGGTTCGTCCGGGAGTGTGGGAGGATATTCCTTTATTTGAGGATAAATATGACGATATAAAGGGTGTATTTCGAATAATGCTTCAAGATTATGCTGATTTATTGTTGCCTCATTTTAACTATTCCCATCAAGTGCTTACTACACTTATGGAGAAGTACCAAAGTAAGCGTATTGTTTTAGGTGATAAAACAAGTAGAATAAATAATATTTTAATAGAATCAAAAGCATATACTGATAAAGATTTTTCAATAAATACATTCCCATCTATCAAAGCGGTATCTGATTCTTTATGGAGCTGTGAGTCTGAGCTAAGAGCAGCTAGGCTTGATGTTAAGCATGTCTTTACGGGGGTAATATCATCGGCTACTGCTGGTGGTAGTATTAGTGCTGCAATGATTGCCGCCTCAGGCGCAGCATTTACGGTTGCAGCTCTTACCCCTATCGTTATTGGAATTGGAGCGGGATTGGGCTTATTGTCTCTTCTTTATGCTGGTTATGAATCTTATAGATACTACATAGTATCAAACCGCATAGGTCGTCTTTCAAACCTATATAATGGCCAAACAAAAAACGAATTGCTCAGGAGTAAATTAGTATCAAGGATAATTTGTGAATGTTTAGGTGAGATAGCAGAAGTTCAACTTAATCGGGATAATGAGCATATTGAAGTTGTTGTAGGGCAAATACCATGAAAAATCAATTAGCTCAAGTAAATAAAGGACAATGGTCCTCACATGAAAGTGAATTTCAAAGGGCGAAAGCTTCGTATTCACAATTTGAATATATAGGATTTGTATTGAATAAATCTGTACAGGTGCTAAAAAACAATTATGGTGTTTTCATCAACGATGAAACATGGTGTACTGACAACAAAGAATCCCTTGTACGTTATTTAAAAAACTTAGTTGTGCTTGCTTTTGCGGTAACAAACCTTTCTCCTGATCCATCAACCCTTGAGGATTTTATTCAAAACTATAAAATGCCACTCAACTCACCATCATTTTCTCCTAATAGGGCTGGCATTGGTTGTGGGATCATTTGTGTGTCAATTCCTGTTCCATGGTCTATATATCTAATAAATTCATTAATTACCAAGAAAAATATTATTGATCCCCAACATTTGGGGGTTTCAATAGTTACTCTCATCCCTTTACTATGTTTTATTTTTTATAAACTCAAGAAAAAAAATTGTTTTAATAGCAGTCTTTTTCATACAAATAATGATTTAGTTAGTGATCATGAAGTAAATAAAATTTATAATGATATTTCTGAACTTGCTTTAGAGCAGATATTGGAAAAGTACAAGAAGGATGAGGAAAGAACCTATCTCATGATGGCATGATTATATTGGTTCTGTAAATTTACGCTCCCATTAGAATGATGGCGATACCGTCGTATGGTTCCATCAAAACTGGCCGTGAATATGATGCTATAATAGGCTATTTTATAGCCTACTCAAGGATCACACAGCATGAACTGTCCGAATTGCGCCACTAACCGTACGTTACTGCTAAATTCATCAACTAGTTTAGGCTATCAGCAGTTCCGTTGCCGAGAATGCAGCAAACAATTTAACAAACGCACTGGTACAGTCTATAATTTTCTAGAATATCCAACGGATGTTGTCATGCTCACTGTCTTTTATTATTATCGTTTTAAAAATAGTTTGGTAGATGTGGTCGAACATATGGCATTACGTGGAATTAATCTTAGTCACGAAACAGTGCGCCTTTGGTCACAACGGATTGGGACAGATATGGCATTAAAGATGCGATCGCTTAGGCGTGGTAACTGCCATCGCAAATGGCACATGGACGTGACCTATTTAAAAGTTAAAGGTTATGATATGTATCTGTATCGTGCTATAGATAAAGAAGGTAATCTCATTGACGTTTATCTCAGTGATACACGCGATAAGAAAGCCGCCGAAGCGTTTTTTAAATCATGTGAAGCCACGACAGGCATCCATCCTTCGCAAATTACTACTGATAAAGAGCCTGCATTTCCCAACGCAATTAAAAATGCACTGGGTGGCGACGTAAAACATCGCGATAGTAAATACATGAATAATGTGATGGAGCAAAGCCATAGGGGTATAAAATCACGTTACAAACCAATGAAAGGATTTAAAGACAGTTGGTGTGCGATGATCTTCTGCACGGTATTTGAAGAGATAAAACAATTTTTTAGAATGCGAAACAAGTCACAATCGCAGGGACGCCAATGCTTTGCGCCCAGATTTCAAGAATTTGAAAAAATGGCTGGTTTGAAAACGTGAAAACACTTAAAATATAGACTTTATACGGCACTGTTGCAAGAATCAAGCCCATGTTATGATTCCAGATCAAACCAATCCGGGAATATTATAGCATGGCAGTAAAGAAATTCAAAAATGAAAAGTCACCGTTTAAATGGAAGCATTTCAAAGGTGAAATCATTCTGTGGTTGGTGCGGTGGTACTGTCGTTACGCATTATCCTATGCTGACTTAAAAGAGATGGCTGCAGAACGTGGGTTGTCGGTGGAACGTTCTACGTTGTGTCGCTGGGCTCATGAATAGGCACCTGAAATTAACAAACGCATGAAGCCTCATTTAAAACAAACAGGGGACTCTTGGCGCGTTGATGAAACATACGTAAAAATAAAAGGTAAATGGCACTATTTATATAGGGGAATTGATAAAGAAGGCCAAACATTAGATTGGATGTTAAGCCGTCATCGTAACAAACAGGCCGCAACACGTTACTTTAAAAAAGTACTTTACAATAATCATGTCGTCCATCCACGCGTGATTAACGTTGATAAAAATCCTGCATTTGTTCCTGCTCATAAAGCACTGCAGGATGAAAAATTGATATCATCAAAATCTAAATTGCGGCAAGTGACGTATCTCAATAACGGTATCGAGAACGATCATAAATCAACGAAACGTAAGTCACGTTACCGACAATGGTATCAATCATTTGATACAGCCTCTAAAACACTTGATGGTATGGAAGCGATGCGTATGCTGCAAAAAGGACAGATAAAACAGGTCGTCAAGGGATCTGTTCGCATGCAGAATAATTTTATTAACGGATTATTCGGTATTGCTGCATAAGCAGGATGCTTGTCTCAAAATTTGTGACTATATCATTATTTCGCAACAGTGCCGTTGGTTCTATCCTTCTGCTTTCGTGACACACATTGGCGACAGACACGTGAATTATTATAATGTAGGCACCTTTGTACGTAACTCAGTCTGTAACTCAACTAAGCGATTCGCAATATCATTGGAAGAGGATAACTTAGATTGTGGCGCTCTTAGCCAAATTGATAACGTATCCAGCGTTGGTGTCAATTGGTTATGCTCATTCATTTTAGTTCCTCTAAAGGTACCAATTTCCTCAAAGTCTTTAATTTCACGCTTAATAGTTGCTGGTATGCGCTTAGTAGCTTGCTGCATGTTATCGCTTGCTTTACCATCAAAAAAGTTTTTCATTAACATATAAAACTGGGTCACCGCATCAATAGGACCTATGTCACCCTGTGAGACTTGATTTAACACTGGCAATACTTTGTTGCGCATCCCCCGTGAATTTTCTGTATTATTACCTTCACAAAGACTATCAAATTTATTAACCTCATCAGGCAAATCAACAGTTGCATTCAGTGTTTTCTCAAAATGCGTGCCTTTTATAATGCTATCTGGTGTAGCCCCACGCGACTGACGCTCCGGTAATGCATCATCAATAGCCGTGAATAATGACGAGTGTGCCGCTGCATGCCGATGTCCAGGGGCCCCCTCACCGTACTGCTCTATCGTGCTAGATAAACTAATGATACGTTTGGATTGATGCAGACTAATACAAAGTAAAAAAAACAGCCCCATACGACGATGTGCGTGCTCTTGAATATCACGCGCACGTAAACGAATACGACGCCGCATATAATCCACATCTGAAAAGTTCGCTTCTGTTGGCTTTGCTTCTAAGTGTTCAGCTGCAATGGATGCAGTAATATTGGCCTTATAAGGCACTGGATGACGATCATTTGCTGATTGAGGCGGCGCAAATAATGTCTCAGGGTCAATATCCTCTTCTGCTTCAGTAAGTACTACCCCTTTTGAAGTAATATGATCCCAAACATAAGTTAAATCAGAGTCATCCACCACTCCAGGCCTCAAAAAAGCCTGCAAAATATTAATTGCAATAAACTTTAAACAAGCTTCCTTATATCTTTTATTTGGACCTTCAGCGCCACTCCATTCTCGAGATAAAGCAGTGATACGATTCACCAAAGCAGAACGCTTTTTTCTATCAGTGACATCATACTCTGTATAAGATTTATACCCTCTTCTCGATTTTACAATCAACATATTAGCCTCGAAACAATCAGTGTAAAAATAATCATCATGCTAATAAAGAAAATATGCCCTGTCAAATAGTAACTACGGGTGAGTAAGCCAAGGCACTTCCGAGAGCACAACATTCCGGGGGGCAGCATTTCTGAAATTGAAACAAATTCATGGTTAATTCAAAGGGTTATTGAATCCTAGAGCTCTTTTACCCCCGAGAATGTTGTGCTCTCCCATCTAGCAATACGCCGACACACAGTCCGAGCACAGGGGCGTTGTTTACGACGCCTGCTCAGGAAACAACCCGTACCTGTTGTGCGAGGGGCGTATGTGGGCCCTCCTGTCCTTGAGGGTGAGCAAGGGTGCTGTAGATAAGGGAAGAGCAGGAGCCCTGTGCATGGCGAATTGTTAAATTTTCAGATAAACCCAACAGTTACACCGCGGACTAGCGATCTGAAATACGGGGAAATTTCGACAACTTGCGCCAGTATATTCAAACACAAGTGCGACAAATGAGTTAAGATTTTGATTTTTAACTCATTTGGAGCAAGGCATGGAATGCAAGAAATCGTACA
>NVSS01000018.1 GCA_002732805.1 Coxiella sp. (in: g-proteobacteria) | reverse complement strand
CTTCTATCATAAAATGTCCTGCATAGTTTGTCCCCCATGCGTTCGAATTTCAACGCACCCTCTCACGCCTTATCGAAATGCAATCAGACGATTATTTTAATCGTGATACCGATATAATTATTTAATTTGTAGGGTCAAACCTCATCATCAAGATTTTTTGTCATCAAGTTTTTTTAACTTTTCGTTCATTGATTTTAGCAGTTTTGTTTGTTCCTGCTGCTCTATTTTCATTTCATCAACATCTCTACGCAGTTTTTCTTCTTCAATTTCTATTTTATGACGCGCTTTTTTTAACGTGAATGCTAAGATATTCGCGGTAATAATAACGAAAATAGCGATACTGATCACTACTAAAATAGCACCTAATAAGCGCCCTAACGCACTGGTGGGCACCACATCGCCATAACCAATCGTTGATACCGTCGCGATCGCCCACCACATACCGTCCCAAATCGTCTTAACACCCGGATCTACGCCGGCAACTAACACACCGAAGATGACAACAACCACAGCAGCACCTAATATCGTCGTGCGTAAATGACCATCTAAGAAAAAACTAATCAACATCTTTAAAGAAGGAAATAAAATATAGATTGCCAATAAAGGTCTTAACGCAGCAAGTGGCTGCATTAAGGGTTGATACTCAATGAGAAAAGGAAGGCCGCTCAGAATAATAAGCGGTAACGACCAATTTTGTCCGACGTAACGCCAACGATCGTTCACAATTAATAATTCGATGGTATACGTAATCCCAAAAAACATAAAAACAATCCAACTCAATATGAAATTGGTATAGGACGTAATTTGACGTAGTAAATACCACTGCCACTGTAATAAGAGAATAACAGCAATCACAATCATTAATGATGAGAACACTTGGCCGATACGACGTACCTTTCGTACTTCTGGCACAGTAATGCCGGCCAAACCAATGACATAATAGAATCGTCTTTCCAATAGTTGAGATCGCCATGTCATGGGTATGGTATTATCCGTATTGCGCGCCTAATGTCCATTATCGCGCTTTATGCGGTAAGTTGCTAGATTGTTTTCACTTCAAACAAAAAAATGTCATTTTGTGAGCATTTTCCTCTTGTGGTCCTGAAATCTGGTGCTATAATGGACGCCCCTGATAGGTGATGTATGCGAAGGTCCACAATACCTTGCAATCATGTGTTTAACCACTATGTGAAGGAGAGAGAACCTTGAAAGGAATTGCACAAGTAGTAGATAACGAGATGATTACAACAGCTCATGAGACTAAAGAAGTTTCAAGCAGTCAGTCATTAGGTGAAAGCGTACGCCATTCATTGAGACAGTATTTTGCTCAATTGGACGGCCAAACTCCAGCTAATCTGTACGGCTTGGTTCTTGCAGAAGTTGAGAAGCCACTGTTGGAAATGGTGCTTCAATTAACCAATGGTAACCAAAGCAAGGCAGCTATTATATTGGGTATCAGTCGCGGCACACTTCGCAAGAAAATGGCTATCTACGGTCTTTTATAAGAGCAAGTATATAGGTCTTTGAAACCTCAAGCTTTTTTATTCTCAGCTTGGGGTTTTTTTACGTCAACAAATCGGATCACAGGCAACCATCATGATAAAGCGCGCCCTTATTAGTGTCTCAGACAAATCAAATCTTGTAAAATTTTCCCAGCAACTCACAAAACTCGGTATCGAAATACTTGCTACGGGTGGTACAGCGAAGAAGCTAGCAGAAAACAAGGTGGCGATTACCGATGTCTCTGATCATACCGGCTTTCCAGAGATCATGGATGGTCGCGTTAAAACCCTGCACCCCAAAATCCATGGTGGCATCCTGGCACGACGTGGTATTGACGACAAAACACTTGAAGATCATGGTATTAGCGAAATTGACCTTGTCATTGTGAATCTCTATCCCTTCCAAGAAACCATTGCCAAACCCGACGTCACACTGGCGGGTGCGATTGAAAATATCGATATCGGCGGCCCCACGATGCTCCGCTCCGCAGCCAAAAATCATGAATACGTGACCGTTGTCGTGGATCCCGCAGATTATCAGTCTGTCATCGATGAGATCCAGCAAAATGGCGATACCGAACTCGCTACACGGCGCCATTTGGCACAAAAAACATTTGCCCATACCTCTCAATACGACACGGCAATTGCTGCCTACCTCGCCAAACAATGTGCTGATGAAAACAATCCAGCCACCCCAACACTACCCGATCACTTTCAGGCACAATTTCAGAAAGTAGAATCGCTACGATACGGTGAAAACCCACACCAAGAGGCTGCACTCTATAGAGAGAACGCGCCTACCAAAGCGAATGGCACCTTAGGCAACGCCACATTACTCCAAGGAAAAGCACTCTCTTATAACAATATGGTCGATACTGATGCGGCATTAGCCTGCGTTCAAGCACTCGATCCTGAGCAACCCGGCTGTGTCATCGTCAAACATGCTACACCCTGCGGCGTTGCGCAATCAGATACACTACTCGATGCCTACCAAAAAGCCTATAAGACGGATTCCACCTCTGCTTTTGGTGGTATTGTCGCCTTTAACAAACCACTCGATAAACAAACCGCAGAAACGATTATCAGTCAGCAGTTTGTAGAAGTCATCATTGCACCCAAAATCGATAGCGCTGCCGCTGCTGTGCTTACCGCAAAGAAGAACCTGCGTGTATTAATCTGTGGTTATCTACCGAGCCAATACGATCAATACAATCTACGTTCTATTTCCGGTGGCTTACTAATGCAAAGCCGTGATCATTTGGTGATACACGCAGATGACTGTCAGATTGTCAGTAAACGCCAACCTACGCCGGCTGAAATGACCGAGCTATTATTCGCCTGGCGTGTGGTGCAGTTTGTGAAATCGAACGCGATTGTCTATACCCACAACCAAATGACCCTAGGCATAGGCACCGGTCAAACCAGCCGTGTCTTTAGTGCTGAAATTGCCGCGTTAAAAGCAAAAGAAGCCGGACTCAATCTAGACGGCGCCGCCATGGCCTCCGATGCCTTTTTTCCATTTGCAGATGGTGTTGAAACGGCTGCAAAAGCAGGGATTAAATCAGTGATCCAACCCGGCGGCTCAAAACGCGACGGCGAAGTCATCGACGCTGCTGATAAATTGGGACTGGCGATGGTGATGACGGGCGCACGTCATTTCTTACACTAATGGTTTTTTATTGCTTGCAACCCTAAGCCAATTTTCAGATTAACGGGAACCATTGTTTTAGCGGGGTGTAACTGGTAATAGATTTTAAACGTTCCTGTGATCAGTTTTTTACTTTGGTTGGATGCTCGCGCATAGGGGACCATAAAATTCTTTCCAGAAAGAGGGTAGTTCGTAGTATGTGTTAATTCCCCACTGCTGTCATAAGTTTCAACTTTGTTGATAAACAACGACGCATGTTTGAAGGAGTTAGTCTTAAATTTAAACGCTTGATCCCCCTTCCCCATCCCATAACTCAATCCGTTATTAACATAAACGACTTTCTGATTGCCTATTTTTACAGATTCATTTTGATAGGGCGCACCTTTGGCAGGAAACAAAAATTTCACGGTAACTGTTTTAACCGCTTCTTTTTTATTTGGCCCATAAAATACGATGCTTGCTTTTAAAATTAAATAAGTAGCCTTGCTGGCGGGTAGTGCGAGCGCAGACAGTGGGAGGTAGAGGACTCCGTCACTATCGTTATATTGAATTTTCTGTAGATTGACACCATTATAGTAACCGCTAAAACTAGACGCCTGATCCTCGGCATTTTGCAATTTAGCCTGTCCCGCTTTAATTAAATTTTTATGGGTATTATCCCCAAAAAATGAAATAGCCACTTGGTTATCAAGGTAGCTATTAACCGGTAATGGAACCTCAAGTAGTAACTGCGTGCCTGGAGAGCCAAAGGAATAGGTTTGTGTAATGCTGCCCGGCTTTGTTTTTTGTAGGCTTAAACCAAGCACCTTAATGCTCGGGCTCGCTGCATTTATTTGCGATGTAACAACGCAAAAAATAACGCCAAGTCCTAGCAATTTTTTATTAAACATTTTGGCCTCCCTGTAATTCGCATAACAAATCAAATTATACCCCACCGGGTGATCAATAATCAAACAATGTGTTATACTGTCCCACATTTGACCCCCCTCTATATAAAGGTATAATAGCGACCTTATAATGAATGAGGCGGTTTATGAAAGTACTGGTTATTGGCAATGGAGGGCGCGAACACGCAATCGCGTGGAAAGTGGCTCAATCAGACGATGTCTCACATGTTTTTGTGGCGCCTGGCAATGTCGGCACCGCTACCGAGAAAAAAGTACAAAATATCAATATCACAGACATTGCTCAGCTAGTGCTATTCGCCCAACAAATGAAAATTGATCTCACTATTGTGGGTCCTGAAGGTGCTCTCGCCGCGGGCATCACCGATCAATTCCAAAAAGCAGACCTGACTATCTTTGCCCCCACGAAAGCGGCGGCACAACTGGAAATCTCAAAAAAATTCTCTAAAGACTTCATGGTCAAACACAATATCCCGACGGCTGCTTATGCCAGCTTTACCGAGCTCGAACCTGCCTTGGCCTATCTTAAAGCACAAACACTGCCTATCGTTATTAAAGCTGATGGTCTCGCTAGCGGCAAAGGGGTGATCATTACCGACAACCTTGAGCACGCCACTGACACCCTAACGACGATGTTAAGTGGTGATGCATTTGGTGGTGCCGGTAAATGTGTCGTGATTGAAGAATTTCTCAAAGGCACTGAATTGAGCTACATTGTTATGGTTGACGGTAAAAACGTGTTACCACTCGCGAGCTCAAAAGATCATAAGCACCGCGACAATGGTGACGTCGGCCCTAACACCGGCGGCATGGGCGCCGTCTCACCAAGCCCATTACTTACACCCGATCTTGAGAAAATTGTGCTCGAGAAAATCATTTACCCTACCGTAAACGGCATGGCAGAAAGTGGCGCGCCTTACACCGGATTTCTTTACGCTGGCCTCATGATCGACGCTGACGGTAACCCTAAAACACTTGAATTTAACTGCCGTCTGGGTGATCCCGAAACACAAGCCTTATTGCCACGTCTAACATCAGACTTAGCAGCACTGTGTATGCATGGCGCACAAGGCACTCTCGATAAAGCAACCACTGAATGGAATCCTCAATCTGCAATCACCATCGTCCTGACGGCCGGCGGTTATCCAAGCCTCTTTCATGTCGGTGATCCCATCAATGGACTCAAATCGCTGGGTAAAAACGTCAAAGTCTTCCTCGCTGGTGCAAAAATGAGCAAAAAAGGCTTGGTAACGAACAGTGGACGGGTACTTTCTATCACAGCACTCGGTGAAACACTTCAACTCGCTTACAATACAGCCTATAATGCCGCAGAGAAGGTTACCTGGAAAAATTGTTATTACCGAACGGATATTGGCCTGTCATGCATGACTCAACAACTGACATCAGCTTAGATTTACTAGGCGCACATCGTGAACCCATTACGGGGCCTATTGGCGATTATAAATCCCATGCGTTCACGACCTCTATTGCGATCAATCCACTCATCGCGGCGGCGATGCCCTTACTCGCATTAGCATCCGAAATCGAACAACTAGAGAGCATTACTAATCATCAACAATTCCTTGAGTCCTTAATTCATGAAGTAAAAGCATTTGAAAACAGCGCCTCACAAAATGGCTACCGCTCTCAACAAATATTAGCAGCACGTTATATATTGTGCGCCGTGATCGATGAAAAGGTAACAACCTACCAGCGTAATACCCCCTGGAATAACAACCTACTACAAACCTTTCAACATGAAGCATGGGGCGGTGAACGTTTTTTTATTATTATCGAGCGCGCCTATGAAGAAGCCAACAGCTATATTGATTACTTGAACTCGCGTATATATGCCTAAGCTTAGGGTTTCAAGGCAAATACCAAAAACCAGGTCAACACCGAGCGCTCGGTATTTTCATCGACCAATTGTATCAAATCATTCAACAACAACGTGGCGAACAGCGTCAGCCCGTATTGAAAAGTACGAAGTGTACCGAAGAAAAAAACAAATGGCGACTCCCACCGTGGTGGGTCGTAGCGGCCAGCACGGCCGTTATTTTAGCAGGTATTTATATTCCTTACGCACGACAGTTGAATCACACCGTAAAACCGCTAATGTATAATATTAATCATTTTGAAGCAGCGACGAGTAGCACACCGTGACACATCACAAAAATACAATATTCATGCTTGGCAAAACGGGTGCCGGCAGGGCAACCTTTTTTACCAATACCGAGCTGGGTTATGAAAAGGATTCCAGCGCACTATACACCACCTGGGAAAACGAAAAAACGCGCTACCTTATTCCAAAACAGGTGCTCACAAAAGCGAACAGTAATGAGCTTTTCGAACAGATGTACTCCTATTGTGCGGTACAGCCCTTTCAGTTAGCCTTGATTACGATTGATTTCCCAACACTACTCGATGACAAGAAACGCGACGCCGTTGAAAAATTACTGGTCGAACAACTAAGTCTCATTAAAAAATGCCAAAAAAAATTAATGGTATCCATCGTTATCACCAAATGTGATCGCCTCCTTGGTTTCCAAGAATTTTTCAACAACCTCACCATCGATGAACGTAAACAAGCATTTGGCGTCACACGCACTGATGAATTCAGCACCTTTTTACAAACGCTTAATAGCCAAGTGATTACGCGACTACACCAGGAATCACTCCCTGAAAAACGCACACTCATCCAGATGTTCCCCACACAACTTGAATTACTGACCACCAAGATCACGCTGTTCGTGGAAGCCATCGGCCTGGATGACGCTAATCGCTATCAAGGGATTCACTTCACGAGCAACAAACAAAAACACAAACCCATTGACATCCTCAACCGTCATAAAAATACCCTGCCGCCCAGCATTACAGATAAAGTATTTTTCACAGAGGATCTCCTCAATCAATTTAATAGCATCGCAGCAAATAATAAAATCAAAGCGAAACGTTTTGATAAAAAACGCTGGGCCATTATTCCCATTTCCCTAGTGATCGTCATCGCATTGATACTGTCGTGGCATATCAGCT
>NVSS01000017.1 GCA_002732805.1 Coxiella sp. (in: g-proteobacteria) | reverse complement strand
CCTATTGGTTATAATACATTTGATTACACACGCCCGGGATACCGTAAAATTGTAAGCAATACGATGAAAGGTCTGCGACAGGGCCGCCGTATTTTTTTACTGCATGACGGGCCCAAAAGGCGAGATCAAACCA
This sequence comes from Coxiella sp. (in: g-proteobacteria), assembly GCA_002732805.1. Lineage (GTDB taxonomy): Bacteria > Pseudomonadota > Gammaproteobacteria > Coxiellales > Coxiellaceae. The sequence continues at coordinate 7,110 of NVSS01000017.1, read as the reverse complement.
TTCAGGCCTTACCGATAATCATTGCCAAGATTCGTAAAAAGGGCTTGGGTTTCAGCTCTATTTGTAAGCAGCACTAACTAAGGGCGTTAACGTGCTAGATACACTCTACGATCGCCTAGGTGGCGCGCCTATCATCGATGCTACTGTTGATCGATTTTACGAAAAAATTCTGGCAGATGACTTAGTAAGTGGTTTCTTTACCAATATCAATATTGACCGTCAACGCCAAATGCTAAAAGCCTTTCTATCCATGTCATTCGGTGGACCGGATGCGTATAAGGGACGTGATATGCGCTCAGTCCATAGGCGTGCGGTAGAAGCGGGTATAGGCGATAAGCATTTTGATCGTGTACTTTCACTGTTAGCGACGTCACTAAAAGAGCAGGGCGTTACTGATGAGATGATTGACGAAGCTGCTATTATCACTGAGAAATTACGACATGATATTTTGGGACGCTAAATCGTGGGGGGCTGCAGTCATAATGGTATTGCTGCCATTATGGGTGATGGCGAATACATTCAACCCCCAGCGAACACACTATACGTCCGCTATGAATCAATGCCAGTCTTGTGATAAGCCTATTTATCCCTTGACGGCGACATCAATCTCGATGCAATCAACATCAATTAGTAAAACTACGTATGTACGAAAATACCATTTTTTATCGATGATTTTGAGGGCCAGGTTCAAGAAATACCGAAGCCCTAGTCCCTCTCCTTTTGCGTGATTGATTGAATAATTACGATGTTAAAAGAGGGCGGGGGATTTTTTTTCGGCAGTAACGCTGAGCTCTAAACGTCTAAGCAGGGCGTCTACCTTGTCCATACGCTTATATAACTGACGAAGCTCGGCGGATTGACTGAGTACCGTTTCTTCCAGTACCGTTATTTTTTTTGCTTGCTTGCTGCTGTCATATTGCTGATAGAGACGCTCTAAGTACGATTCGAAAACCAATTCAATAGAAGGCTCAACACGAACGATCTCCTCGTATTCTCTAAAGGCCATACTGCAGCCATCTGCTAATAGTCGTTTTACAATGCCATATATAAAGCTATCAAATGGGTTGCTCAAATTGAGGGACGATGAGGTAATGTAACCGTTTATAGTGCCTAATAAGGTAGCCACGTTATCGAGTAAATTTTCCATATTGATTTCAATTGTTAAAATGTGCTCTGCAAAGAGAATAAGCTCAAGTGCTAGTGAAAATGAATAAGACCTTCTTATGTGGGCGCCTGATACATTACACGGTGCATCATCACCTTTAAACAAATCAGGATTGTAGATAAGTTTGTGAAGGATCCTATAAATAAGATCGTGTAATAGTGATTTAGGCTCATCTTGAGGTATATACTCAAACCGTAACTTTCTTAACCGTGGCATCAGCACGTCGGAAACTGCTTTAGCGCGCTTGTCGCCTGCGCCCCAACCGCTCGTCGTGCCAAGTGCCGCGTTAATAATGGGGGCAAACCCCTCGGCAGTCTTAAATTTACCAGTGAGCGCCTCTCGTGCCCCAACGGTGCCATATCCTACTATCTCTTTAAATGTCATCATGCTTCCTTGACTGATTAGACGCACTATAGGCTTGTTTTACGCCAGACGCCTTGATACGAGACAATATAATGACATTTTCATTTTTTCTGGTAAAATGGGCCCAATAAATATTGGGCAAAGTGATTTTATGCATAAATTTGAGGAGGTTACAGATAGGCTCGAACGTGCCCGCAAGGAAAGTCCAGCTACCTATAAGTGTTTCATTGAACAACTACGTATTTTCATGTGTTATGTAACCATAAAACAAATAATGGGAGAGCGGCATGTTGATGTTTGGAACGCAGCTAGACCGCCTGGTTCTAACATCGTGGGTTATAATGCAGTTCCTGAGACCGAGATTATCGGACATCTTGATTTCTTATTCCGAGTCATGCAACACACCTTTGATAAACAAGAGTCTGATGACACTAAAATGATAAATTTTTTAGGTGGAACAAATCCTGTCTCAAAGGCGATTTTAGGATACCTACATGATTGTGACAATATTGATGGGATGCTGCATTATCTCCAAAAAGATCTCAATGATAATAAGTGTCAAAATCTTAATGACTGCATCACGTACTGGGAGCAAGGCTATGCAGCCTATACCAAAAAAATTCCTTGGTTCGAATGGATCCAGCATAATACGCTGCTGTCAGCCAAGCGCGTGCATGATAATACACCGCTGGCCGTATTGACATCATTGATAGCTTGGTGTGTTAAGGGTGTATCGCGGAGGGCGATCTTACCAGGAATTGTAAACCTTTGTAGCCTGTTGGTTGTCTATCATTCTCCGACTAGGATATTAACGGCAATTCCTGGCGTATTTAAGACCGTTGCTATCATTGGTGCGGTACAATTATGCACTGGAAGTACCGTCAAGCCAACGCTTCGCACAGCAACAACTATACGAAACTATCATCACGTCCCACGCTTATATGCTGGCTGGGTGTTGGGTATTTTTAATTTTATGATGTCTGCAATGTCCGCCTTTCTACTGGCCGATAATTTGATTTTATATAGTGGCCTAGTATTACTGGTTATGTCGCCAGTCCTCTCCTGGCTCATCACCAAGTCACTTACTTACGCCGGTGAAAAGCGGGGGGTGTTAAAGCAGGATGTTGCCTTTGTGAGTTTGATTCTAACAACGCTGGGGGCATCATGCATGCGCTTAATCGTTGGCAATGTGTTGGCTGAAAAACGCATGCTGACGCTTCTTGAGGTGTATTTTCAATCCATTGTTGATGATCCCGGACAAGAAATCACTGATTTTAATCTGTTAGTGGAAGAATGGTTTCATCCGTCAAATTGGTTTTCGAGACGCGAGTTCGTTGCGGTTGAAGGATACCAAATGCCGGGAAGGTACCTGGTGTCGTCTTGTGATCCCGCTAAATTTCAAGTCGACGGTGGCCCTTGCGTCGAACCGGTGACGGATTTGTTTTGTGGGATTGATGCGAACAGCAATTTCAGTGCGGTTGTCGAATCATGCAAACTACCACGCGATGAAATTCCCAACGAGATTTTTGCCCCGGTTGGTTGCGAGCTTACCTATGTATCCCCAGGAGGATCCAGCGTCATATTATTTAAGGTAGCCGTTGCTGACGAAGGACGTGTTGCTGCAAAATACGCATCAGTTATATTAGATGAGCGTACAGAGACGCGTATTGAATATGTCGAAGAAACGGTTCGTCCTTGGCGAGCTGCTATTGCGGGCGGCCCTTGTTTGCCGCGCTAGTCAATTAAGTTTTTTCTTAGGACATCAGCGAGTTCAGATCGCTTCTTAACTTGTAGCTTTTGCTTGAGGTGATCCATATGTGTTTCGACAGTGCGTGGTGAGATAAACAATAGTTCACCGATTTGCTTCATGGTTTTGCCTTCAATCAACTTCATGGCCACATTGAGCTCACGCTTCGTGATGTGGCCTACGATGCCGCTGACCATAATGGCCACGCCATTTTTTTGGATGTCACGTAAAAATTTATGACGAAGCGCTTGGTTCTGATAAAGCGGAATATCATCTGGCGTATACAAACTTTCTTTAAAGTTATAGGGCACAACCAGTGACGCTTTTTCAGCTTCCGTAATGATGTCTGCCGCTTGATGCTTAAAATACGCTATAAACTGATCGAGCAGATCAATGTTATTAGGGTGTAATGATCAAGTGGCTGCGTGTTGGAAGCTTGCTAGTACGCGTGATATTAAGTCTAAAAAACATGCTTATCTTGCGCGCGTGCGTAATATGGCGCAGCAATGTGACTCTTTTCTAATCAATAATCGTCAAGTTGTCCAGAGCGAACAACCCCTAATGGATATCTACGAGCTAGGCGTACCCAATGGCTTAGTAGTAGAGTACTTCAAAACGAACCTACTGCCGTTACAAAATAAAGATCATAAAACAATTGGTGTGTTCGGAATATCAAAGCGACCGCCTCTGAGTGGCTCAACTAATCACATAAAAAATCTAAGCCAATATATTGAAAACAATAGTGATTTCAATTCATTAACGAAGCGAGAACGACACGTATTACAATTCCTCGCCATGGGATGCACCACAAAAATAGTGGCTGCGCGCCTGCAATTATCAGCACGGACCATTGAGACCCATGTTGAAAACCTAAAAACAAAGATGAATGTGCATTCTAAAGCTGCTTTAGTGATGTCGTGCTTCGATATTGACTAAATCCAGTATTTTTTACGGATTCCGACATGTATGCTATTTGCTACTATGATCCTGAACTCATATATTGGATAGATCATGGAACCAAAACACAATATTAGGGCACTGCTGTCACATCGCGAATTACAATGTTTTTATCATATATTGTTGGGCAGGGCAGGTCGACAAATTGCTGAGTTACTGCAATTGTCAGTGCGCACAGTAGAAGTCTATTTTGATAACATAAAGAAAAAACTTGGCGTCAGAACATTTTCTGAGGTGGTTTTATTTGCGCATGACAATGGCTATATGAGCATAGCGGAGGAATTGTGGGATACGGACACGCAAACAGGCTGATTTTGAGTTTTGAAGGTGAATACTCTATAATCACTGCATGTTAAAAGTATCACATAATATCATCATCCCAGACACTGACTTGAAGTGTCAGTATTCGCGGTCCAGTGGCCCGGGGGGACAAAACGTCAATAAAGTGGAAACACGCGTACAGCTGTTTTTTGACGTGACGTCTAGCGCATTACCAGAACCGGTGCGTCAACGTTTTTGCAAAATGTATGCGAATCAAATCAGCAAAGAACAGAAATTGGTGCTGGTATCGCAGTGTTTTCGCTCGCAAGAGCGTAATCGACATGCCGCACTTAAACGATTAAAACACTATATTGAACAAGCGCTCAAAGCACCCAAACACCGCAAGAAAAAGAAACCCAGTAAAGCGATGCGAGAGAAGCGCTTAAGAGACAAGAAATATAAGTCTAGTATCAAAGGGTTACGACGAAAACCTGATTAATAGCGGCGGCTACACTAACCGTTAATCAATCGGTTATCGTTAATACCTGGTAGATCACTTGACTTGATGCAGTGCGATGATGCTATGAGTGCATGCCAGTTATTAATAAACAGCTGCAGCACATCATCAATCAAATTCCAGGCTCGGTCGGCATCAAATTTATAACTTCGACGTACCTTGCAGACAACCAATATTTTGCAAGCATAATGGGATTAAGGGTTCTGTAAATTTACGCTCCCATTTGTGTTACGCAGAGACTATCCTCTTAGTTTAATCAACTAATGCGTCGATTTTATTGAATTCATAAGTTTTAGACGCAAGCAGCTTACGCTTCTGTGCACGTGACTTATTTTTCATCCGAAAATATTGTCGAATTTCTTCAAAGGTCGTGCAAAACCGCAGGGCGCTGAAAATATCTTTAAATCCTTTTACTATCCTCAATCGTGACTTAGTGACGCGATGATCCGACTCAATTATATTATTCATATACTTACTATCTCGATGCCTTGTACAGTTACCAAAAGCATTATCCAGTGCCGGCGTGAGCGCAGGCTCCTTGTCAGTTGTAATTAGATCAGGCGAAATTCCTGTTGTGGTTTCTGCTTGTAAGAAAAAATCTTCGGCTGCATTTTGATCTCGCGTATCACTTAAATAGACATCAACTAAGTGTTCTTCTTTATCAATGGCTCTATATGTATAGCGCCATCGTCCTTCAACACGGATGTACGTGGCATCAGCATGCCATTTCAAGCCGGTTTCTCCATAGCGCATTTTATGAAACTTCTTCACTAGCTCAACCCCAAATGTATGGGCCCAATTATAAATAGTTTGATGAGAAGTGAACGCCTCTGGTAATCATTAGCTCAACAACATCATCTAAGCTATTCCTAAAGCGATAATATAAATAGAGTGCGAACATAATAACCTCAGCGGGATAATGAACATAATTATAAGGAGTTCCGTACGTTCATTATACTGACATTTGCAAGAGTGGTGCCGTTGTGCCGATAGCCAAGCACTGTTTTTGATTTGCATTGACGTGTATTCATTGATTCACAGTGAGGGCATGGCATGAGCCATTCCTTGATACGTTGATAGATCGGAAATTATACTTTATAACCATCGCTGATGCCAAAAAGGGGCTGCTTTTTTACAGAACCATTTAGCATAAAGGTCTATAAAATTGGGGCACTACGATCATGGGTGGGCGAGTTTTGATGAAACCAGAAAAATAAATACTGAGTGAACGCGTCGCCGCTCTTTATCTTTTTGATGTCGAGTTTATTCAGTGTGTCATGGAATTCATTTTTACAATCACTTAAAATTTTTTGACATTCTTTCGCATAGCAACGAATCTGTTGAATGAAGCCATGAGAATAAGTCTGTGTTTGTTGAGCGGAGCGAATTTACACCCCCTCATTAATTCCCGAAGAGCCCGCCAGGCTCCGTAATGGGCCTGACTTGCTCGACAGTCTGTTATTTTTGCAAAGATGTTGCCGCGGCTGGGTCAGGATGCTCATCCTTCCACGTAAGACACATGCCTCTCATCAGAACATTCTCAACTAGCGTGCCATTTTCTAGCGTTGTTCCTGTCTTAGCGTCTGTTAATGCTCTACGCTGATCTATACAGCTCTTAAACCAGGTTTCAATATTTTTACGCTCATAGGTCTGTCCTACTATCGTGATCACCGGATCAATCATAAGCTCTAAACCTATTGGACACAAAAATTCCGTGGGTGGATTTTCAGCTTTTGGAGTTTTTGGTGCAAAAAGATTGCTCGCGAACGATATAGCTGGCGATTGTGAAGATGATGATGCATGAGAGCTTTGCGGCTTTGCAGCAACTAATTGCAAAAATAGTGAATGACGGCGCCGCACAACAGTCCCAATAGATAATCCAGGGATGGCAACGGGGGTATACGATATCGCAATGCATTTTATTCAGTATGGTCCAGCAAACCATTCTTTGGATGCGGAGATTTATGACGTAGTCAATCCCAATAGTTGGGATTATTACTCAAGAGTTAATCCGTTTTGTGATGACGCCAAAGTTGTAATCCGTAATGCTGGCGAAACAACATTAACAAGCATGAATATAACTTATTAGATCGGAAGAGC
>NVSS01000016.1 GCA_002732805.1 Coxiella sp. (in: g-proteobacteria) | reverse complement strand
ATCCGCTGTTTTTAAGTGGGTGAACTGAGAAATATCTGCGCCGGCGATAAAGCCTTTTTTCTTACCGGATAAAATGGCCATGCCTGCAGGCGGCTCTTTCACTTGCGTGTTAATAATGTCATCAAGCTCACTAAATACCTCGCGGCTTAATGAATTAACTGGCATACCTTCACGGTCAAACGTGAGCCAAAGAATATTATCGTTATCAACTTCAAGATGCCAATGTTTGTAATCTGTCACACTATTTCTCCATCAAATCTATACGGTTTCAACAAGCAAGGCTCCGCCCTGACCGCCACCGATGCATAAGGTCGCAATACCACGTTTACCGCCGGTACGCTTTAAGGTGTTTAGCAAATGTAATACGATACGTGAACCCGTCGCGCCCACCGGATGGCCAATAGCAATCGCACCACCATCAATATTTAAGCGCGCCTGATCTAACGTACCCAGTGCACTACAACCAAAGTGTTGCTGACAAAAATCATCGCTTTCCCAGGCTTTTAAACATGCCAATACTTGTGCCGCAAACGCTTCATTGAGCTCCCACTGGTCCACATCATCAAACGTCATGTTATGCTTTTTCAATAACGGCGTTGATGCCATCACCGGACCTAATCCCATCAAACGTGGGTCTAATGCCGCCCAGTGCACGTCCGTAATTTTACCCAGCACGGGCAATTTATGTTTTTGAATCGCTTCTTCACTCGCTAACAATAACACCGCAGCGCCATCGGTCACCTGTGAACTGTTACCGGCCGTCACACGACCAAACTTACGATCAAAGAGCGGTTTTAATTTTGCAAGGCGCTCTTCCGAGGTGTCTTCGCGGATGCCGTTATCCTCTGAATAAAAGTTACCCTTGCTATCGTAGAGCGTCATTACTTCATCTTTAAAATGACCATCACGGTACGCCGCTAACGCGCGGTGCTGACTTTGCGCCGCGTATGCATCCATTTCTTCACGCGATATATTAAAGTCATGGGCTAAAATTTCGGCGGTTTGCCCCATGTTAATGCCATAAATAGGATCGGTAAGACCTTTGATCAAGGCAATAATGGGTGCAAATAAATATTTGGGTTTTAAGCGCACCAAGGTACCTAACTTATCGGGAATCGAACGTGCGGCATTCATCGCTGCAAACCAACGTACCATTTCCGGGCGGTAAATCAACGGTGCACGGCTCATTGTTTCGGTGCCGCCTGCCAGTACTAATTCATGACGTCCTGTTTGGATGTCTTTCATGGCTGAATCTAAGGATTGAATACCTGAGGCACAATTGCGTTGTACCGTCCAACCCGGTACTGAATCACCACAACCTAACCGCAAGCCAATAAGGCGGCCGATATTTGCTTCATCTTCACTTGGCATCATACAACCAAATATGGTTTCACCGATGACGGTGGGGTCTATGGCAATACGTGATAATAATTCGCGCCCTGCTGCCACCGCAAGATCCGATGCACTAAAGGCACCTGGGCCTGTGCGCGGCGCTTTTAAAAAAGGGGTACGTGTCCCATCGACAATATAAACTGGTTTCATACAAAGGCTCCTTCAAATTCATCTACCTGTAAGGCATCCCTTACAAGCTTCGCAAACTCCTCAGGGTCAACTGATTCATCCGCTTGTATCATTTTTTGCCAAGCCTGCTCGACTCGGAAACAAGGATCCCGGGCATTGTCGCCAATATAACAAGCACTTGTCAATCGATTGCGCGCCTCAGTATCCACTTGCATAAATTTTGCCAACTTAACGGATAAGGCGTTTGATGGACCATTATAACGACGTGGTAGCGCCCAAAAACGCAACAGTTTACCCAGCCAAGGCTTCGGATAGTTCATAAAGATCTCATTAAAAGCCTGCTCGATTTTAGATAAACAATATTCTAATGACCATTGCATAAGCAACTGTTCTGAATCAGGTTTACCGTTGTTATCAAAATACTTTAAGATGGACGTTCCAATGTAAAGATAACTCAACACATCCGCCAATAGTGCGGATAAATTCTCTCTGAATTTTAATTCCTTACCCACCAACGCCATCGTGATATCTGACACAAAACTGAATAAAATGGAAAAATGGCCCAGCGCCGATTGATAGGAAGTTGATCTAAGGCAAGGGCGTAAGAACACTTTTACCGCGTTAAAGGTAAGATTGCCGGCATGTTGTGTCAGGTAACGATCGAAGTCCGCTTCATTACCGTCCATCGCCGCCTTAATTTCATGCTGCAAATACGGGTGACAACGCAACGCCCCTTGCCCGTAAATAATTAAATTTCGCGTTAAAATATTGGCCCCTTCCACCGTGATACAAATAGGCAAACTTGAGTAGAGGTTCGCCATGTAGTTACGCGGCCCATGCTGCACCGCACGACCACCGTGAATATCCATAGCATGATTCACAATTTGACGTGCTGTTTCAGTGGTATGATACTTAGCGATCGCTGACGCCACCGCCGGCCGCAACCCGCTATCAACACCTTCAAGCGTTAGCAAACGTAACGATTGCATCAAATACGTAAGCCCACCAATCGCGGCTAACGGCATTTGTATCCCTTCAAAATCACCAATCGATCGGCGAAACTGTTTGCGCACGACGGCATAAGCTGACGTCATGCGGTAGCACACGCTAGCGCTAGCCATTGATAAGGCGGGTAATGAAATGCTGCGCCCAATCGACAAGCATTCCATCAGCATACGCCAGCCTTTACCAACATTCGCTACACCACCAATCACATAATCTAACGGTATAAACACATCCTTACCACGGATCGGTCCGTTCATAAAAGCAAGGTCTAACGGATCATGACGTGTGCCTTGTGACACACCCGATAAATGCGATGGCACTAATGCCAGTGTAATACCAAGCTTATCTTGTGTTCCCAACAAATGGTCGGGATCATACAACTTAAATGCCAGCCCTACCAATGTTGCCATGGGTGCCAACGTAATATAACGTTTATCAAAATTCAGCATAATACCCAATGTCTTCTTGCCTTCAAATGTTTTCTCACAAATGACACCGGTGTCTGCAATCGCTGTCGCGTCGCTGCCTGCATTTAATGCGGTTAATCCAAAACAGGCAGTTTCCTTACCTTTAGCCAGGCGTGGCAAATAATAATTTTTTTGTTTGTCCGTCCCGTAATGCTGCAAAAATTCAGCGGGGCCTAACGAGTTAGGCACCATCACCGTCAATGCAGCACTAATACTCTTTGTCGCAATTTTAGTAATGACCTGCGAATGCGCATAGGCCGAAAAACCCAAGCCGTCATATTTCTTGTCAATCACCAAGCCCCAGAATTTCTCTTGCTTAATGTAATCCCACGCTTGTAGCGGTAAGTCATGCAATCTATGGGTAATTTCCCAATCATTTAACATTGCGCACAAGGTATTAACTTGGTTATTCAAAAACGTGTTTTCTTCAGCGGTCAATTTAGATTCTGAACCATAAATAATGCTGTTAAAATCCGGCTTACCTTTAAAGAAGGCTTTTTCAGCCCAGATATTTCCAGCATCCAGCACGTCACGTTCAACCGCGCTAATCTCTGGCTGAGATGCATTAAACCAACGCATTAAGCGATTGGTGATTAAAACTTGGCGCACCAACGGCACCGTCAGCACCAGCGTAATGGGGATATAGATTACCCAAAAAATTACAACACTCGCTGTTGCCGCCCAATGCGTTAATGAAAATAAAAGAAGCAAGCCGCCAATAGAGAGCAGCGTAATTGGCTTACTCACTTCAAAATAAAGTAGCGCCAATAATGCTAGTAGAAGAATTATCCATGTCATAGTGTCACCTCCGTTGCCAAGAGTGTGACGGAACGGGCTGATTTGTCAAGTTTTTAGATCAACCCTCAAATACAGTTAAGTGGCAACAACCGACTCGACCCAACGATAGAGGGTATTTAACGCCATTGCCTCGCCGCCTTCGGGGCGACCCGGCAAGGTACGTGTATTCCAGGCCATAAAATCAAAATGCACCCAAGGGATGTCGTCACCCACAAATTCTTGCAAAAATAGAGCCGCTGCAATCGTGCCACCCGAGCTATGTGATGACATATTATTTAAGTCGGCAATTTTGCTATCGAGAAAGCAGCGATAAGGCTGATACAGGGGCAGGCGACAAATCATTTCTGCCGATTGCGTTGCCTTTTTCATTATGTCCGCTGCTAGTGTTTCTTCATTTGCAAAGTAACCCGGTATATCGGGACCTAATGCCGCTTTTGCAGCACCCGTCAGAGTGGCCATGTCAATGAGATAGTCTGGCTTCGTTTCGCTGGCATAGGTCAAGGCATCCGCTAAAATTAAACGCCCTTCCGCATCGGTATTGCCAATTTCAACGGTTTTTCCCAAACGTGAGGTAAAGACATCACCGGGGCGCATGGCATTGCCTGCCACCGCATTCTCAACAATAGGTAAAATAACACGCAACCGCACAGGCAGCTGTTGCATCATAATCAATTGCGCCAGTGCCAGCACGTTTGCAGAACCACCCATGTCTTTTTTCATGAAGCGCATGCCTGCTGCAGATTTGACATCCAAACCACCTGAATCAAAACACACACCCTTGCCGACTAATGTAATTGTCGGGTGTTTATCGTCACCCCAATTAAGCTCTACCAAGCACGGTGGTTGTTCGCTCGCACGCCCTACAGCATGTACCAATGGAAATTCTTTAAGTAGGGTCTTACCTTCAAAGACCTTACATTTAGCGCCGTGTTGTTTTGCGATGTCTTTTATAATAGCCGTGTAGCTGATGGGCCGTAAGTCTTCCGCTGGTGTATTAATCAAATCCCGCGCTAAATACACACAAGCCACACGATTGTCGAGTGTCTGCCGATCAACCTCCTCAGGTACACAGAGCTGCGCTACGCTGTGTTGCGCCGCTTTGTAACGATCGAAGGTATAGCCGCCCAAACCCCAACTGTAACAAATAGACTCGAGTTGCTGCTGTGAAAAGAGCTGGGTATCTACGTGATATTGTCCCGCGGGCAACGCCTTTGGTAAGGCACCAAATGCCCAGGCATCATCAAAGCCATCCATACCCACATACACCTGCTGCAAGCCACCCTCGTCTGAGGGCACCAAACAAAATGTACCCGACTTTGCAGTAAATTCATTCGTAGAAAACCAATTTTGCACTTTTTTTGAAAGTGTCATTACGGTTTTTGTAAATTCTGCCGTTGAAATAGCCTGGATTTTTATGCTGTTATCAGCACAATCACAAAATAATGAATCGGTCATGGAGCATCTCTATAATAATCTAAAGCTGAACATTATACGGCGATAATGTGGGGTCATACCAGACCTAATTTTCGATTCCCCATTTTTTTCAGGTAGTTAGTCTTCACGTTAGGTTTGATAGTGTTAAACCTAACTTTTTTYTGGGGGGGCTTCATAAGGGTTCTATCAAAACTCAACACATTTCTCAAAAAAAGCACATTATGCTGTGGTTGAAAACAGATGCCTCATACATCATATTGTGGTCAGTGGCTGAGTTTTGACAGAACCCTTCATAAGTACTTACTAACTAATACGTCAAGATTATATTAGGTTTAACACTATCAAACCTAACGTGAAGACTAACTACCTGAAAAAAATGGGGAATCGAAAATTAGGTCTGGTATGACCCCACATATATGTTACAATCGCGGGCAACTTAAGCGGGTAAAATATGAACACAACACAACTTAAAAAACTCTATATCAAGACACATGGCTGTCAGATGAATGAGTACGATTCGGACAAAATGGCGGATGTATTGCATGCCTCCCATGGCCTCGAATTAACCAAAAATCTCGATGAAGCCGATGTCATTCTCATCAACACGTGCTCTGTGCGCGAAAAACCCCAAGAAAAACTGTTTCATGAGCTCGGCCGCTGGCGCCCCTATAAAGAAAAACGTCCACATGTCTTAATTGGCGTTGGTGGCTGCGTTGCGAGCCAAGAAGGTGCCAACATCATCAAGCGTGCACCGTGTGTCGATCTCGTCTTTGGACCGCAAACCTTGCACCGACTCCCTGAAATGATTAACGACGTCATCACCAAACGCAAACCTAGCGTCGACATTTCATTCCCTGAAATCGAAAAATTTGACCGCATGCCGCGCTCTAATGCCGGTGGCCCTACCGCCTTTGTCTCTATCATGGAAGGCTGCAGTAAATACTGCTCATTCTGTGTTGTTCCGTATACGCGTGGCGAAGAAATTAGCCGTCCCTTTGATTCTGTGCTCGCTGAAATTTCTGGGCTTGCTGAGCAAGGTGTCAAAGAAATCAACTTACTTGGCCAAAATGTAAATGACTACCGCGGCTTAATGCACGAAGGTGGAGTTGCTGATTTAGCACTACTCATCCATTTCACCGCCGCCATCGATAGCATCGAGCGTATCCGTTTCACGACCTCACATCCGCAAGCGTTTTCTGACAATTTAATAAACGCCTTTGCAGAACAACCCAAACTTGCCGATCACTTACATCTGCCCGTACAAAGCGGGGCTGATCGTATTCTAATGCTGATGAAACGCAATTATACGGCATTGCAGTACAAATCACGTATTCGTAAATTGCGCAAGGTACGACCAAATATCAGCATATCGTCTGATTTTATTATTGGTTTTCCCGGCGAAACAAATGCGGATTTTGAAGACACCATGCAATTAATCCATGATATTGGCTTTGATAATTCGTTCAGCTTTATCTACAGCAAACGCCCTGGCACACCGGCTTCAAACCTTCCCGATGATGTGTCGCTCGAGGTCAAAAAACAACGGCTGTCGATTCTACAAGCACGCATCATCCAAAATACCATGGCCATTAGCGAATCCATGATTGACAGCACGCAACGTGTGTTAGTCACAGGCATTTCTAAAAAAGATCCCAATCAAGTCAGTGCGCGCACAGAAAATAACCGCGTTGTGAATTTAACGGCACCGCAGGAATTGATTGGACGCATGATTCATGTAAAAATCACGGAAGCATTACCGAATAGTTTACGCGGCACCTTGGTAGAGTAACGAGGGCTAAGTAGTTATCAACATAAGGATATTGAATTGAGCAAATCAGAACATACACGCTATTTAGAACTCACTCCAGATGACCACAAACGCCTCGCGGCACTGTGTGGGCCAGTTGATGATAATTTACATTATATCGAACGCCAGCTCGGTGTTGAAATCAACAACCGTGGTAATCAATTTGAAATTATTGGTATCCCGCATCACGTTGATCATGCCTGTGCAACACTCAAACAACTTTTTGATGGGACTAAAAACAAAGACGTTGTCAGTAAACAAGACATCACCTCGATTTTACGCGCCACCGAAGAAATCGATGATCCCTCGTGCAAAGAGCGCGAACGTAAGCTGATCGAGGCCACCCTCAAGTTGCGCGACTCGGTCATAAAACCACGCACACCG
>NVSS01000015.1 GCA_002732805.1 Coxiella sp. (in: g-proteobacteria) | reverse complement strand
GACTCATTCTGAGCGCAAATGAAGTACATTGTAACGCAGCGCACGATTATTGCCATTGGTTTCTATAATCGCCATTATCGCAATCTATGTTTTGACACAAAACTGTCTGATTTGGGGTTAGCGTAGCATTTAAGCCGCGCTAACAGTTCCGAAGGACATAAGTGGTGAATATACGGCATCACCTGTCACTTTCACGCTCTCATCACCCTGCAGTTGATAGCCACTCCCTCTCGGGCCCGTATCCTTAAAGACCTGCCCAGCTTTATTGGCAAAAAGACCGCTCACAGCGTGCGAACACACGACCCTCTCTTCAGAGACAGTAGGCGCCATAGGCTCAACCTCAGGAACGTCAGGACCTGTTAATGCCATCACATTTCCTGCTCCTTTTAAGCTAGCGGCAGCACTTGCTCTAACATGGTCACGAATACATCCATGTTTTCTTGAGCGAAAAATACCATAAACCACCTTTGTTTTATCCTCAGCATACATTTCCCCAATATCACGTAATCTTATTAATTCATTGAGCTCATTTACTAGTCCATCATTGAAAATACCACTCGCACCCCAAAAAAGTTTTTCCAACAGGTAGCTCGAAAATGAATTATCACGGTACAAAACGCCCTTCTCTTTCATGAGATGATTTTTAATCACCGTACAGCCTGCATTAAAATCGTTACTATCACAGACTTGAAGCAACAGCTCATGCGCATATCCTCGTCCCCGACTACCATGTGTCATCAATCGTGTCACAATATCCACGCCATCTTGCAGAAGGTAGGCTTGATAAGCCGCTGACACTTGACGCCGTAGTTTTCCTAATGACGCGCTATCTCTATTTTCAAGCTCAGATTTTTTTTTGTCATGATGCATTTTAGCATGTGCAATACTTCCTTCCACATTGGCAGCACCTTTTAATTTAGTATTTTTTATTTCTAGTTTTTTAATTTGTTGCTCTATCCGCGTTACATCAAAGCTATCCGTCACCTCCTCCACTAAGGCAGACAGACTTCCGCTCGACGCTTTCATAAACCGATTATAGTCAAAATCGCGTAATAGCTGGTACGCATTGTCTAAACTCTCGCGATTCGAATTAGGGTTATCCAATACCCTATTCGCCTGTGCAATACAGTCATCAAGCTGCTCAACATGCTGAGTAGGCGATGAATATCCAAAACGGTTTTTAAGCTTAGACGCCGCTCTCAACCAGCTTGAACTCAGCGCATCATTTGATACTATTCCACCATCTTTTTCCATATAGTCAGCATACGTCTGGCGTAATAGAGGGTCGTCCGCATATTCCATCTCAAGCATTACTCGAATGACCTCATGATCCTGATGGGTTAGCTCATCAATTAAGATAGGGTGCTTAAGGCCTAAGCCTGTCTCGTCGACTACCCGCTTCTTATTTTCATAAACAGGAATATAGGCGCTCTGTGGCCGCGCTCGCTTAATGATGCCCACCAATCGTTGGCACTCGTCATCTAATAAAGCATAATGAACGCTATTTTCATCACCCCACAAGCGCGACGACCGTATCAAATAAGGACTTTCATTCTTCCAAATACCTTTGAGCTTTGTACTTTGATGTAGCACACCGCCAATCTTAAAAACGGCATCCATTTCTTTATGAAACATCTCCTCATCCTTAAAGATGGAATAGTCCTCGCAAACAATAAGATCAAATAGCGCATTTAACCGTCTGAATCCTATATCGTCTGAACAAGCGCTCAATAGTTCTTTAAATTTCTCGACCTCATCAGAGATATCACTATGGTTACGTAATCCAGTAACGATAGTGTATAGCAACTCCTGATGCTCTGTTATTTCGTTACGGCGCTCTTCTATTTGTCGCTGTAGATTTATAGCATCATCACCGCTTGCGGATTCCATTTGTTTTAAGAGGTCATCAATACCTAACGATGCCTGTAATTTTATAGAAATATACGTGCGTAGCGTTTCAATGGCACGCTCTACCAAAACTAATAAATTTAATGGCGCCATATTTTTAGCTTCAATTTTACGTTGCAATAATCGAACTAATGCAAATAAGCGTGGTGAACTACCCACGTCATAACCCATAATACGACTGTGCTTTAAAAAGTTTTTTTCATTTTTTTCTAATCTTGAAACGATTGTTTTTATTGAATGGTGTTTGATATAGTCCGTTCGGATCCTCGCGAGCATACCCAGCATTTTGCGCAATTCGATTTTATAGATATTTAGCGCATTTGAATCATCAGGGGCAGCGCCCTGTACATGGTTGAGACGTCCGAGCGAATTACGAAGCAATGTTAATTCTTCGTCATTTTGTTTTAAATTCAGTTGTCGAACAGAAATCTGGGCGCGTAACGTTGCTAACTGTTCATATTCTTCTTGTAGATCGCCATCCACCCTAGTCACTGCTCTAAACGCTGCAGTCACTAATTCGCCGTAATTTTCTTCCACATTAGCTGGAAGATCCCGCGTATCATTTTCAACAAATATAGCCATAACCACCCACCCTCTTACCCTTTGGTGGCATGATCCATCATGCGTTGATCAACCATTGATCTCAAGCAATCCGTTACTCAACACCCACCCTACCAAAAAAATATTAAAAAATCATTAACAGAAAAAACTCACCCACATCCTCACAATTAAAATAATAATATCACACGAAAAAAGTGAAGATGTAACGTAAAACAATCAAATTACACCCCTAATTTGTGCCTAAATGGTAAATGAATGGCGAGACGGCCTATTAATTCTTATGGTGATCCTGTGCAAGTTACATTCTCGACAGCGAAACTACTGAGAGCCTAAATTAGTAAATGGTCTTAGCAGTAACGTACAATTAGTGCGGAGGCTCGGACAGTTCATGACGCTTAATACCTTGTAAGGCTATAAAAATAGTGTATTATAGCGTCAAATTAGCAGCCAGCTTTAGCACAAAAAAAATATAATTCAATATAAATAGTTAAGGGGGAATCTTGAAAAAATAAATATTTTTACTATCGGCAGTAATATCAACCATGCTAACGGGATGTGCGTCACCCGCATCTGTCCAGGGTATGACATCAAATAACCCTCCAAGGATGCCTATACATAGTCCGTTGTTAAAAAATAGCATCTCAGTCACGAGCATACAAGGTGGCGAATCAACAAGTCCTATTTTGGAATCTCAAGTAAACAATAAATCACTTAAAGAAGCATTGATTGAATCTCTAAAAAATGCAAAGTTATATGCTACCCTATCAAGCTCGCGTTATAAGCTTACCGCTAATTTATTAGAATTAAAAAAACCACTGGTGGGCTTCAGCATGACCGATGCCTGTAAAGTGCGGTATACAATCACCAATAAAAAGACATATAAAATTATTTTCAATAAAATAATTTCAAACCAATATACGGCAAAATTTAGCGCTTCTGTTTTTGGTATAAAAAGACTTAGACTTGCTAATGAAGGAGCCATCAGAAAAAACATAACGATATTTATTGAAAATCTGTATAAATTAAATATCTCATAGAATAGACCATAAGGGGGCAGTGCATGAACAGAATGATGTCATTGCCCGCTTATTCGGTATAGCCGCGTAAGGCAACACCTTCGACTCAAAATATGCGCACACAGCATTATCTTGTACAATGCTGGCAGCACTGTTGCAAATCTCAGCAGGGTAATCGGCACCCGATACCGATTACCGCTTCCATCCCCAAATGAGTTGTTATTTTCGGCAACAACCGGTAATATTTTACTCTAACTCACGAAGGAGAATAGTTACATGCTGCTGCGTCAATTTTTAGACAGCGAAACGTCTACCTTTACCTATCTAATCGCCAATGATTACAATGCGCCAGCTGCTATTATTGACCCGGTTGATGTGCATATCGACCTCTACAATCGCTTCATTGATGAGTTTGGGCTCACACTCACCTATTGTCTTGAAACGCATACCCACGCTGATCATATTACGGCATCGGGCAAACTGGCCAAGCAACATAACGCAAGCATCGCCGTTGGCAAGCCCTCCCAAGCCGAAAATGTTGATATTTTTCTCGAGGACAATCAGGTGTTAACACTGGGCGATCTTAACCTCAAGGCACTGAGTACACCCGGTCATACTGATGACTCCTATTGCTTTGCGCTGGACAACCTCCTATTTACCGGTGATACACTATTCATTCGTGGTACGGGACGCACCGACTTTCAATGCGGCTGCCCGCGGCAACAATATGCAAGCATCACCGAAAAACTATTTGCCTATCCGGATGAGACACTCATCTACCCCGGACATGATTACAAAACAATTAACGTCAGCACCGTCGGCGAAGAAAAGCGTTTTAACCCACGCTTACAGGTTGCTAATGCCGATGAATACGCTACCATTATGAACAGCCTCAACCTCGCCTACCCTAAAAAAATAGACGTCGCCTTACCGGCTAACCTTAAATGTGGACTTTTGGAGAAATAATATGTCACCTCGCACGATCAGAAATTTTATTACCGGCATCATCATTATTGTAGCTATCGTCATTATCGCCGTTTTTTATATGCGCCGAGGCCCTAAAATCCCCCTGCCTAAAGCGGTTGTTATTAATACAATCCATCAGCCCACTCTCGGCAATGCCAGTGCCAAGCTGCATATTGTTGCCTTTGAAGATCTAAAATGCAGTAACTGTATGCGTTATAATCTAACTATCTTCCCTAAAATCTATGACCAGTATATAAAAACAGGTAAAGCAAAATACACTGTGATCACACTGGCATTTATTAAAGGTTCTATACCAGCAGGCAACGCCGCCAAATGTGTTTATGCTCAGAATCACCAAGCGTTCTTTGATTATGTGAAATATATTTACAGTCACCAACCGCCTGAAACTGAAAACTGGGCCACCATCCCCAACTTAATGCTCTATGCCACGCACGTGAAAGGTGTTAATCAAGACACGCTATCAAAATGCTTAGTGGCAAGCCCTTATTCACAAACCATGCTTGATAATCTCGACATTGCTAAAAAAATCATGGGGGCTGACGGCGTATCCACACCAAGAATTTATGTAAATGGCGTTGAGGTAACGCCACTGTCATGGAAGAATTTTCAGAACGTTGTGAACGAAGCGGAGTAGCTTGATGAATCGCCAACTTGCATTATGCTGTGCCTGGTTGATCGCCCTAGTGGCATTGCTGGTCACACTCTACAGCAGCATCTTTCTCAAAATGGCACCCTGCCACCTGTGCTGGTACCAACGTATTTGCATCTATCCATTGGTGATTATTCTCGGCATAGGCGCCTATCAAGATGATCCACGCAGTGCGGTCTATGGCTTGCCATTAGCCGTGATTGGCGCCCTACTCGCACTCTACCAATACCTCATGCAATGGTATCCTGCACTCGAATCCATTGGCGTCTGCGGTCAAGGGCCCAGCTGCAGTGATATCAATATTAAATACTGGGGCTTTATTACGTATCCGTTTATTAGCTTGATCGGCTTCTTACTGATCGTTGGCTTACTGGCTATCTGGGGTAGAAAACACGCTGTTTAAACGCAAACGTAGCATTATACCCTTATTATTTGATGCACCGAGCATTGGCTTCTCCGGTAGCGTGTAAGACAGCATGCCCCTATCCATATCATGCTTAGGTGCTAGGCCGGTAATACCCCCATTATGGTTCCATCAGAACTCGCCACACAACCGATGCTAAAATAGGCTATCTTTATAGTCTAGCCAAGGATTAAATGCTATGAACCGTCCGAACTGCGCTGCTAACGGTACCTTACCGCTGAAATCTCCAACTATTTTAGGCTACCAGCAGTTTTGATGCCGCGAATGCAGCAAGCAATTTAATGAGCGCACTGGTACGCCTTACAATTTTTTAGAATATCCTACGGATATTGTCGTGCTGACAGTCTTCTATTATTACCGTTTTAAAAATAGTCTGGTAGATGTGGTTGAGCATATGGCACTACGCGGCATACGCTTAAGCCACAAAACCGTACGTCTTTAGTCACGACGAATAAAGAACCGGATTTTTCTAACGCTATTAAAAAGGCCTTTGGTGATGACGTTACACATCGTGATAGCAAGTATATGAATAATGTGATGGCGCAATCTCATCGCGGTATAAAGTCACGCTATCGACCGATGAAGGGTTTTCAAGGTAATGGGKGCGCCATGATCTTTTGCACGGTCTTTGAAGRGATCAAACAGTTTTTCCGAATGAAAAATAAAACACAATCACAACGGCGCCATGGCTTTGCGCCTGGATGTCAGGAGTTTGAAACAATGGCGGGTATGGAAGCGTAAAAACACTTAAAATATAGTCTTTATATGCGCATGTGGCTCAGCTTTGATAAAGCCGTGATGCGGCAAACATGCCTGTATTTAAACAGCTTTATGTCTTAGTGGTGCAAGTTCGCCTAGGGAAAATTCATTTAGTGCAAAACTAAAAATTGCGACTGAACCCAACAACATATTCAGTCTCATCTAAATGCACACCTTGCCGTGGAAAAATATCAAATATTCCCGACAATTTAAAAACCATTACCGACTGCAGTGTTTAGGCTATGCTCCCTATGTGGCCCAACATCACGGAAGCAAGGATAGAACCATTTTGCCTATCCCCGAACTAGAAAAGTCCGACCCTCATCAGAAGACCGCGCCACTTCCTTATCAGCAGGCTGCTCCACTTCCTCATTAGAAGGCCGCTCCACTTCCTCAGCAGAAGGCCGCTCCACTTCCTCAGCAGAAGGCCGCTCCACTTCCTCATCATTTGGACCAACAGCCCGAGCCTGCGCCAAGACCACTTCACGACGATTACTGTAAGTGATATATGCCAAAGCCATCACTACGAAAAGAAGACCTCCGGCGGCCATTGGAATTAGTAACAAATCTGATCCAAAATCCACATTTTCAGCAGGAGCTGGAGTTGGAGTTGGAGTTGGAAATTTCGTAGAAGTTGATGTTGCAAAAGCACCAGCAAGTTTAAGGGGAAGAGGGAAAAGTACTGAAAACCGTCTGGCAAATTGCTCATGGAAGGGCATTTCATATCTCCTCAAATTTTTATACAAATGGAAGTTCTGTCAGAACTCACCTCACAACTGATGCCATAATAGCCTATTTTCATAGCCTGACCAAGGATTAAAAACCATGAACCATCCGAACTGTGTTACTAACCGTACGTTACTGCTAAAACCACCAACTAAGTTAGGCTATCTGCAGTTCCGTTGCCGAGAATGCAGCAAACAATTTAACAAACGCACTTGTACAGTCTATATTTTTCTAGCGTATCCAACGGATGCGATCATGCTCACTGTCTTTTATGGTTTTGTAAACTTTCGTCCCCTTTTTGGCATCAGTGATGGTTCTAACGTATAATTTCCGATCTATCAACGTATCAAGGAATGGCACATGCAATGCCCGCGCTGTGAATCAATAAATACACGATAATGCCAATCAA
>NVSS01000014.1 GCA_002732805.1 Coxiella sp. (in: g-proteobacteria) | reverse complement strand
GATATTGAAGTAAGGCAGTGGTTAGTTTCTGCAGTAAATCGTCATCGTGTTCAGATTGTATTTGTAATTCTTTTAGTTGAGTGCGCAATTCATAGAGCTTTTTAAGCTCTGGAACACGCTGGATGATAGCGTTCGCTTTAAAATCATCCATCGAATGGAAGCTAAGACATACGTTTAACGCTTTATCATTGCTAATCCTATTATCAATGGCAAAGCGGATGGTCGGATTTAATTGCTGCATGATGGTTGTTAAATTATCAGCAGTAACTTCAATAAAGTCACGGTTGTTAACGGGAATTTGGTTATAAGGCGATGCATTACCACAGAAATCGCCCATGATGCCCACTGAAAACGGCAATTCCTTTTGCACCGCGGCATTGTTTTCCTCTACTTCATACTTTATTTTGATGCGTGATTCCATTTGACTCTCCTATAAATTGAATCTGGCGGGGTAGTTTGGGTAGGTTATGATTGATAGCTAAAAGATGGTATTCATTGAGGGGTAGATTGAAAGTGAAGCATTTATGCTGCAAGCAATAGGTTAAGATGACAGAATCATGCGCATCACGGTGCGTACAATGGCTGATAAACTGGGCAATTGCCAAGAGCCCTGAATAGGAGCGATGGTAAATGGCGCCATTAAATAAATCAAATTGAATAGAGGCCTGTGGGATAGCAGCTTGTAAGTTATTTAGTGTTGTTGTTAGCGTAGGACCATGGCTGTAAATGAGCGTATCATTATTGAATGACAGCATCACTGATCTAACAGAGGGTGATAACGATAGTGGCGTCACATTAATCGTCTTAAGCGATTTAAACTGCGTCATTTCAGATTCAATAGGATGATATAGTGTTGCATTTGTAGTAATCCCAATTTGTTCAGCCGGTAATAAATACTCTGAATAAAACGCCGTGTATGCCATTGTCGGTAGGTGCCATTGTTGATTGAGAAATAGCAATATAGTCGATTTAAGCTTATCTTTAATGTGATGAGCGAGTTGATTGGCCAATGGGATATAGCGTTTATCATCCGGCGAGACTTGTTTAAGGGCGCTATACGATTGCAAGGCCAATAGATAATCCTTACGATTTTGTATCGCATGAGTTAATAACACGATTGCGTTGCTTTTGGCGAGTAATGCATTTAATAGCGATTGGTATTGTTGTAGAGAGAGTCGTGGGTGTAGTTGCACGTGTGTAAAAAAATAGTGCCAATAATGTTTTAATTGAGATTTATAGCCTTGATCTAATAGTGTATTAGATGTATGGGTAAGCAATGAGTAGGAAGTGTGCGCATAAATAATAGGAACAAATCGTAACTTATTAGGAAGTATATAGTAGCGATTATAATGCGCGCCTAAAATCGATTCGATGGGTATGAAATGAGGCGGGTTGAGGGTTTCATTTTTTAGGAGTTGGTTGATTGTGTTAACCGTACTGAGATTTGAATAATTTTTAATTTGAAGATCTATAAGTGCTCTATAGAAAGCTGATAGCATCCTTTGTGAAAACTGTTTAATAAAATGTGTCATATGTAGATCTGTTATGTTTAAACGCAGATACCATTTGTTTAAATCTAATCGATTTAAGGTCAGCGTGCGTGCTACTACGTTGTTTTTGTTTATGCCCTGTAGCAGGCTATTGATGGTTCCATATTCAATATGCTGCTGTGAAATGGCTTTCGGAATGACAAATAACGTAATGCATAGCAATAACATGGCGCATACCGCTAAGGCGCTAGTTCGTCGCACGTTAGATGATTTGGCATTGTCCATGGGAAGCGACATTAAATCAAATGTAAGGCCTTCGAGTGTGTGCGGAAGTGGTTTTTTCCGTTTCGCACGTAGCTCATCTAAAAATGAAATTAAATTAAATTTAAGCTGAGATAACTGTTTCGGCAATAGATAAAGTAGTATGCGGTCATTGAAGTCATCAATGTCATTAAATAGAATGGGTATGGCGCTATCAATTTTATATTCGAGTAATTGAATTTCAGCAATCACACGATTATTGCAAGAGATATTATTGCGTAATCCTGTATGGAACGAAAGAAAGGGTAGCATTGATCCATTGCGATGCAGGTGAAATAGGTATTGATTTAGGCCAATGATGCTATCTGTTTTCGTTAAATTAACTATAATCTTTGTCTGTGTTGGTGTATGGCGCAAATAATGATTGGTAAGCGTGGATATGAGTGTACTGTCAATGTTATTTTGTTGTAAGTCTACAGCGGATAGCGTAATCAATAAACGATTGGTTTTAATGTTATGTTTTTTTATATAAGATATAAGTGCCTTATACTGCTCCATCGATTGTGTGGAGCTAAGATTTGAAAAACAAATACAGGGACATTGATTAATTGATTTAATGGATTGACGCTTGAAAATAGAGCCTATTCGTTGAATGCTATCGGAGCCGCCTTTCCACTCGTCAATTTTATCTATAGGTGCAAGACATAGCATTATGAGTAATTGATCGATATCGATTTGATGTTTTACTCTTTTATTTTTAATATTCGTAACGAGCCGGTTAACGATATTGTACATGTGACGGCTCCTCTATATGCTGTGTCATTTTTCGTATGTGCTTAAGTTCGATTCTAGATAGTGCGATGTCGTATGAATATCCTGATACGAATAAAAGGGATAACGCAGTGACGGCCGTTTTAAGCCATGGCCATGTAAGTTTCCTAGTGCTTCGAGTAGGCAATTGACGTAGCACATGATTATTTTTTAATTTCAAATCCTGGTATAGCTGACGTTTCATATCCGCTCTATCATCCTGTTTATCATAGGATTTACCGACAAATCCAAGAGCGAGTATATGATAAATGACGAGGCGTGCAGCCTGCGCGTAGTCAGCAGAGATCAACGATTTATTGTGTATCAATTCAAATATTAAATTACCGGATACAGGGTCCTGATAGAGTTGATTTGATAAGGTGATCCCCTCACCATAGGTCGTCAGATCACGTCTGCTTAGTATCGCTTCATCAATACTAGCAATAAGTATGCGCATAATTAATTGCGCTGTTGGCATATCAAACTCAGTAAGTCCTTGTGACGCTACTTGTTGAGTTAATAGGGGTGCCCTACAATAAAGTGACTTAATATCAATGTCTATCATGCCGCATCGAATTTCAGCATTGGTGACTAACAATTCTTTAATTATCGAATCCATAGTTTTGGCTCTGCCTGAGTTATGGAATGGGGCATGTGAATAGCGATATGTTGCTCCTCTAGCAAGGTGTTCCATAATTCACTGTCCTGCTGTAATTCATAGAGTGTCAGAGGGGTTGTTTGGCCGATGTCAGGTGCAGGTAGTGCAGGTTTGAGTTCCATGCCATTCGTCAGATGACGAATAATAGACTGAATAACTGAGTTGGGCGCAATCGTTACGGGGTGATCCGATTGATTGACTGAAATGGGAAGTCCAATAATCAGCGTGCTTGTTTTCTTTAACGCATTAATTTGGGTACTCCAATAGTGGCCATTATAGGTCATTGAGTAACCGTGATAGGAGGTGGATTGATTGTCTAAGTACTGTTGAATGAGCTTAATATTTGTTAATAGTGACTGTTCGAGTTGATCATGATCATAGGCGTGTAGCCGTTCTTGTATGTTTAACTGAATCGCTTTTTGCATGATGTATTTATGTGCTTCAAAAGGATGTTGATGACCACAAATGGGATCATAGATGGATAGGTGTGTTAAAGGCACCCGAATAGGGCGGCACCGTTCAATATTAAGAATAGGCGGTATAAACGAGGCGGATAATGACACCGCTAACGTCGAGTTAATAGTGCTGATTTGTGCAATGGGAAGTTGTTGTCGTTGTGGTTGCTCGTAGGTGGTTAATATCAGCTTAGCTTTAATTAACGATTCTTCATTACAATCGAAATCGTCAGTGCACTCGAGGTAAATTGTATTTCGTTCATTCGTAGATTGAATATGCAGCTCAAGCGGTTCGGTAATGGTAAAGACACCACCATTTTTAAAAAGTCCAGCAGCTTGAGTGAGTCGTATAGTGCCTTGTGTTAAGGCTTCAGTATCAATTTTATAGTCCATAAAACCCCAGTAATAGGGTTGAATGGCCCGCACTAAAGACAAGGCATGATTTTGCATGTGCGTTTCAAGCGTAGTAAAGTGTTTGGCTGATAACATCATGCCGTCTTCCCATGGTTGGCGCCAGTTTGGCATCATAGGCCGGGCTCCTTTGTATCAACATTAATGCGATTACTGCCGATGTAGACTGTTTGATGTTGATGTGTGCTTGAGTGATTTAATGGCAAGGTAATTCTCCATTTTGAGATACTAAGCTGATGAAAGCCGGCACAAATGCCGAGATATCGTGCATCAGGTGTTAGATTGATGACTATGTCATGACGAGAGTGTGGTCGTACCTCGACATGTTGGAAATCAATTAGCGTGCGCGCAAGTGAGCGTACGGGGGTGTTAATAAGATCACGGTAATGCGATGTTTTAAAAGGGATTGGTTGTGTTAACTCAAATACAGAAATAGGGATTGGTTTTGAATGTTCATTGGCATCGGGATTTAAATGGTGTGTCGTGAGAATAGTGAGCGTGATGCTATGATTAGACGAACAGCCAAGCAATAATGCAGAAGGAAGTATAAGGCCAAAAATAATTAATTTATTTTTCATTATTAGCCAGCCACTGCAGTTTTTAGGTTATAACGTGCGGATTGTGGGCTCATTGCTTTGTTAGTGCCACTATAGGGCGTGTACCTATATTCGATTGCATCAAAGCTTAATTTGATATGTTCAACGGGTCGTTTATCAAGCCTATTTGAATCATCACTCAGTTTATAAGCGGTGACAATGACATTCTCAAGTTTCAGTTGCGCATAGGCATTGCTGGATTGGTTGGTTTGACACAGATCGATAAGTGCTGTTTTAATCGATTTCGCGCTGCACGATGCTTGAAATAATAACACGGAGCTATTGTCGATTGATTTGGTCACTTCAATTTCAGAAAGGCTCGGGCGACTGAGCTGACGATCGTACACCTGACCAGGCAATGTGTTAATGTGCCGATTAATGGCGAAGTTAAGTGATTTTAATTCAATCCATTCTTTATGATTTTTTGATTGTACATTGCCATTGATGCCTTCAATTTTTAAATACGTCGCCATGCTACACTCCATGTGTTAGTGATGAATGTAGGCAGGTTATAGTTTTTAGTGAGTTCTCAATTCAGCATTACATAAACACTGGCGCTACCAATTTCGCATTTCAGAACCTACCCCGCAAGACTAGCAAACTGGGTGCTCTGGGCACATTCTGTCAAGCTGAACTAGAAGGCACCTATTACATACTGGGTCGCAGAGAAGAAACCGCCCCTAGTTGCTTCATGTACTCGATGGGCACAGGCACCAAGATAGCTTCTCGTGAAATTGAGTTGATTCTTAAGGAATACACTGACGACGAACTTACTGCCACTACAATCGATGCCTTTACAGCCGACAAGACGCAGTTCGTTATATATCACTTCCCTCGTGATACCTACCTGTTTAACGCTACCGTGGCTAAGTCTCACGGTCCTGACAATGCATGGACAAAGCTTAAGACAGGAACGGTAGGAGATCGACCCTTCAGGGCTAGGAACATGGTTAGAGACCCACGCACGGGGGAATGGCTATGCGGTGATATTAATGATTCACGCTTGGGCCTACTGTCAAACGCTACCTCTACCCAGTACGGAGAGATAGCTGAGTGGCTACTATTTACCCCTTATATAATGCTTGAGCGTAAATCTATTGATCGATTCGAGATCCAGATCATTCCCGGCACTGTAAGCCCTGATGATGATGCTACTGTATTTGTCAGTCGCACAGAAGACGGGCGCACCTATGGCCTAGAGTGGACAGAGCTTTACGGTGACGCATTCAAATACAATCAACGTTTCATTATTCGACGCTTTGGCTACGTCCGGCACTGGATGGGCTTCAAGCTTCGCGGGGCATCACGATCTAGGATGGCCTTTGGTTTATTTACTTTGGACATAAGATAATGGGGGCGGCATTAGACGCGATACTGCTTGAGAGCTACGACCTTAATATATCGGCCATAGTTGAGGAAAACCCTGGCTGGTCGCAGCGAATGGTTAATGATTACTTCTCAAAGCAGAGCAATATAAACTCACTTGCAAAGATAACCGATGTAGATGGCGAGCAGATAATCATAAACAGGGATAATATAGCGGTTCTTCAGGGTGAGATAATCGCCCTTACTATTATTGTCACAAAAAACACTGCCGACATTATAATTGTTCAGGATAATTTAGATACTCACGAGGCTAGTGATTCGGCGCATGGCGTAGCTGGCGATAATGTAGGCACTCTAGATTACTGCTCTAGCCTAATTGGCGGAGTTGTATTGCTGGCGGCTAACGTGGCTGACGCAGCAGTTATGACAACAGAAATAACTACCTCTGATATAAGCACGGCTCCCGCAACTTATAGCGCCATATACACAGCAACCCAGACCTTTCTACTAAATGAATGCAAGGCTAAGATAAACACCCTGATAACTGACATTGAGAGCATAAAGACTCAGTTAAATGAAGTTATAAGCACGTCAAAAACTGCCAAGCAGAGGGCCCTATAATGGAATTAGTCGAGATAAACACCAGTATAGTTAAGCACCTACTGTCTGACCTTGAGCTATTTGGTCGGTTTACTGAGGGCGAGAAGGATTACGATAGCTATATCGTGCCTCCAGGTAAGTACCTTGGCATATTTACCGACGATAAGTTGATCGGGTTTTGGGCCATAGAGTCAGAGACAGGAACCACGGTTGGCATCCATTGCAATGTACTTAAAAGACATCGGTCTTATAGCATGGAAGTTGGCCATTAYTTCGTTGCGTACATGTTCAAGACTTACCCACACGTWATGAAATTAAATGCTAAAATAGCTTGCRTGTATAAAGATGTGTACACATTTACAAAGAAATTTGGATTCAAGGACGAGGGCATTGACCGCCTTTCGTTTATGAAAGGCGATACCCTGCATGACCGGCACTGCCTTGGATTAACTAGAGAGGAATACGAAAATGGCTAAAGGTGTAAAAAGTGCTTGGGATTCAGTGACAGGCAAGGATTCTGCTGATGCGGCTCTTGAAGCGTCGGCAATTGCTGCTGGTGCAGAAGGAGATAAGCTAGACTACCTGAAAGAGCAGAATGCTACATCGAGCGCTATTAAGGACGCAGGTCTGCAGCAACTTGCAGGAATCAATGGTATAGCTGGTTTTGAGCAGTACGGAAACCAGGAAGACCTAATGAAGCGCGCCGAAGAATCTGCCTTTTATACTGGTGGAATGGAGGCAGGTAACGAGGCAATTCTAAGATCCAATAATGCCACGGGCGGAATGCGCGGAGGCGGCACAGCTGCCGATATTGCCAATTATTCAAGCAACCTT
>NVSS01000013.1 GCA_002732805.1 Coxiella sp. (in: g-proteobacteria) | reverse complement strand
AGCGTATTTGTTTGTCAAAACAGAGCCTTGCATCTCCATCACACGTGGGCTCACGTAATTTTCCGAGGCAATTAATTCGATATGATCTTCTTGGCGCTGCTCTTCTGCCTTTATCGCCTGCCATAAATCTGGATCAAAATCTTTCACGTTATTGTCTTTTGTAAACATCATCAGCCTCGTTGGTTAAACCACAGCAAAATATGCTGTGATTCTACACGAATCAGGATCAAGTGAGGAGTATTTTTTAATGCTTTTGTGTCGGTAAGGTTAGGGTCACGAACACGGCCTTATGCTCTTCATTAGATCTTAGAAACCCTGATGATTTGTTAATAGGGTAACCACCCGCCGGGCTCAGCAAGGCAGATGTCATCGTTGTACTGATATTCGTGGCGACACGATCAGTCGCATACTGAAAATCATCATTATAGCAACACGAGCTCTGTGGCGGTGATAACGACGACTTACCAAAAATAGGATCCAATACACGTGTCGTAATTTTATCATTTGCACCCAGCTCATTCATATCACCCACAAAGATCATATTAACCGGATGTAAGTTTGACACCCCGGTCACCGCCGTTGCCCGTAGCCTGAAAGCCGTGAGCATCCACTGCTGTGATTTAATGTAGCCTGGCTTCCAATGCGGCATGTGCGTAGGGATAACCAGTACCTTTAAATGCGGCTGCTGCCTACTTTGAAAATACGCCATATTGTAAGGGCGTCCATAGGGATTACTGTGTGGTCGTATAAGCGCGATCAGTGCATTACCTTTTGCCCAACATACCTGCGGACGTTGCCCATTGGCCAGTGCTTTTATCAGGGTCCAGTTTTGAGCATTATACGTCAGTTGCGTAGAATCCGTTCCACACACACTCACAATTGTTTGCCACCCCATCATCTTCTTATCAGTCAGTACCGTTGAAAGCAATGGGCCCGGAATGCCGAACTCAGCATTCGCTTCTTCGAGTGCAATAAAATCAACTTTGTTGGGGGCCGCTTTAATCTGAGTTTCGATGAGCTTAAGTTGCTTATCGCGTAACGCTGGATTCGTCCACACCGCCGAGCTCGCTTTAACGTTATACTGCAGCACGCCAATTTGGCCATCATGAATGGCATAGCTATTCGTTATAAACCCAATAAATAAAAAGATAAGGTATCGCAGTGTACTATTGAATTGCATTAGAATTCCTTATTGCGTTAGGTATTAACCGCAGCCCTCCCAATCAATTTCGAGAATAGGCCTAACAATTGCTGGCGCTCTTGTGTACTGATACCGCTAAAATACGTTTCATCAACCGCTTCAACACGGGCAATCAAGGTGATGGTGAGCTGCTTTCCTTGTGGCGTTAAACTGATTGACTTAGCACGTGTATCGAGCGAATTTTCAACGCGACCGACAAGCCCATCATTTACCAATTTTTTGAGCGCCTTTGACACGGTCATTTTGTCGAGCTTCGACATCCGTACAATCATAATTTGAGTTGGTGTTTGTTGGTGTTCTTCAAACCATAAGGTGTTCGCCAGCACCACAAATTGCGCGTGCGCAATGTGATACACATCCAATGCTTTTTTAATTGCACGCTGCCATAACACGGTTGTCTGCCATAATAAAAAACCGGGGCTATCCTCCGGCGTTTCAAATCCAAATGACGAACTACTCATCAACCCTCCGTGCTAATTCAACAACGGCATCCATTTCTTTGGGGGCATGAGCCGCTACACCGTTAGCCACTAAACGTATCCATAAAAATGCAAGCGGGCCGGTCACACGAATCGCATTGCTAATCCGTAAGCCGTGTTCTGTAGGCTCAAGCTGGTGCGTATCATACATGGTCGCCCCTAAAAAGCGCGTGCGGTCCGTAAATGAGCGATACGTTTCAATTTCCGTTAATACCACTTTAACCTCAGGCCCCCTCGTTGGTTTTAGTAAAAAATAGTTGCCCACCTCGAAGGCCCCCTCGAGCTTACAGTAATCAAGATCGTCGTGCCAATCTGCATAGCGGTCTATATCCTTCCAAATCTGCCATACCGCTTTATCTGATACCGCTTGATAGGTCTTTTGATGCTGTCTAATCCACATAGGCTCACTCTCTTCGTTTATATTGTTACCTTGAATATAGTATATGAATTTACTATAATGTCAACACGTTACCCTGATCCCCTACAATTTTAACCTAAAAATGAGCACATTTAAGGCTCCCTTAAGGTTGGTAGTGTATATTAAGACTAAGGAAATCAAACATATACGCCATTCAAAACCTCCACTGGACTGGAAAGTTGGGTTTACGCTATATTAGCCTAAGCCGATGGTCCCTTGATAATTAGCTACGAGGCTCACTCTATGAAAACATGTCTATCTGCTGTGACAGCAATCGCTATTGCCACAACCGCCATCATGACCCCACTTTCATCTATTGCTCAATCGACTACGCTCGGTGACGTCAATGTAGCCAAATTAATTCAAACGACCTCTGCAGCAGGATTACAGCCAAGCGCTTTAAAAGCGTCACTCAATGCGTATGCCTGGGCACGCACGCATCACAAACTAGGCCCCAACAAAAACACGTTGACGGTTGTTGATTTTACCTTACCTTCTTATAAGAAACGCCTGTGGGTTATCGATCTGAAGACCGATAAAGTACTCATGAATCTTTACACGACCCAAGGTAAAAATAGTGGTCTTGTTTACGCCACCCATTTTTCAAATAAACGCGGCTCAGACATGACGAGCTTAGGTCTCTTTAGTACTGCTGGTGAATATTATGGTCATCATGCTAAATCCATGCATCTAGATGGCCTTGAAAGCGGCATTAATAGCAATGCGCGTTCACGCTCAGTCGTTATTCATTCTGCCGTTTATGCTACACCCGCATTTATTAATGCACATCATCGCGCTGGTCGCAGCTGGGGCTGTTTCGCAGTTGCTCCCGATGTTAAAGCAGAACTCTTAAATAACGTTAAGGGCGGTAGTGCTTTATTTGCCTACGCACCACAAGAAAATCAGGATCCCATTGTTAAAAACGGTCCTATTTCCTTAAGCTAATAGGGTCAACGTATCCTGAATAGGGGTTAAGTCTAGATCAAATAGGTGGCATGCCTGAATGAAAAGCCTTAAAAAAATTTAAGGCTGTGCGTTGAGGGATGCCTATCTTTATTAGGAATTTCAATTTATGCAAATCGGTCTGTTGCATAGCGAAATCTATTTCTTATCAAATTCTTATAGATACGCTATACTAGCGTTACGTTCGTAGCTTATTTTGAAGGGTTCCAATTTTGAGACATATTCATAATAATGCGAAGTATCGCATTATTGGGTTCATTTTCTTATTCCTCACGCCCCTTCAAACTCTTTTTGGACAGCCCATCGTTGCGCCTGGACAGGTATTAATGACAACCCGCCCTAACATTACGGACATTCCATCCTTAGATAAACCAGACAATAAATTATTGGGCATTGCGCCATCTCAAGTGGTTGTGCAACCAGAAGCCGTGGTTCCCACGATTCATTTAGCTGCAGCCACCTACGTTCAGGGGTTTAAATTTGCAGGAAACTCCGTATTTACAAGCACTGATTTATCAAAATTGTTAAAGCCCTATATACATAAAAAATTGAATGTAGCGCAAATTTATCAAGCAGCCGATGTAATAACACATTATTATAGAAAGAAAGGGTATTTTGTAGCGCAGGCATTTGTTCCTCCACAAAATATTAAATCAGGCTATGTGACTCTTTTGTTAGTTGAAGGACATATCAATAAAAAAAATATCGGCATCGATAATCCAGGCCGCCAAATAAAAACAGCGACGGTAAAACATATTCTTGAATGTGCCTTAAAACCCGGCTCAGTGATTACGCATCATAAAATTGAACGCGCCTTACTATTACTCAATGATCGCCCTGGCATATCGGCGACGGCGACACTAATACCCGGCGATGAGGTAGGCAGCGGCCATTTGCTCGTTAAAATTCGTGATTTAGCCCGGGTAAGTGGGCACGCAGAATATGATAATTTTGGCACCTATGAAACGGGTCAGAATCGCTTTGGCTCAACCCTATTTCTAAATAGCCCTACAGGCCATGGGGCTAGCGTCACGTTACATGGCTTGGTATCGGATAATGCATTATTGTATGGTTATGGCAATGTGATGATGCCCGTAGGCGCAAACGGGTTACGTTTAGGTACAGCGTTTAGTGGACTGCGTTATCGTTTAAAAACAGAAAACTCAGATGGCCGAGCGATTGATATGCGACTTTTTTCAGAATACCCCTTTGTGCGCACAAGACAAACTAATTTAATGGGCACACTTGAATACACCTATCTTAATTTATCAGATACGCTCAATGGTTCTAATTCTTCACGACGGAGCATACATGATGTAACGGCAACGCTTAATGGCGATCATCGCGATAACTTTGGAGGTGGCGGTGTCAGTACAGCAAGTATCGGCATGACCGGTGGCTCTCTCGATTTAGACGGAAACAAAACGTTCAAAGCATTAGACGCTGCAACAGCACAAACGGCAGGAGGCTTTGTACGACTTGATGGTAGTCTTGCACGACATCAGGCTATTTCAGGCCCCTGGTCAACCTACGTCGCGTTATCTGGACAGTATGCATTTCAAAATCTGGATAGCTCACAGCAATTCACCATGGGCGGGCCATTTAGCATGCCTGGGTATCCCGTTGGAGAAGTTTTTGGTGATTTGGGCCTCCTATTACATACTGACTTGCGCTACAGCATCGCCTCTCCACCCTGGAAGGGAAAGCTACAGCTATTAGGAATCTATTCTGTCGGCTTTATTCAATTGCACCACACTACGTGGGCGAATTGGCAAGGGACAAATACTACAATTAAAAACCATTTTTCACTACAGTCCGTCGCAATCGGCTTTGTTCAAAACTGGCATGTAGGCTCAATACGCTTTTTGGCAAGTCGCTTACTAGGCGAGCGGAGCCCATCTCGCGACCCCATCACAGGCACTTTTTCAGATAATTCAAAGGGGGATTATCGATACTGGGTACAAGGTGGATTATACTTTTAATCAGACTATGAATGGAGAAGGCGTAAGCTTATGTTAATTAATAGACATGAAAATACATTTTTACCAGTTTTTCCCGCTATATTAATTGGGTTATGCTTGGCTTTTCCCCATAACGCTTATGCTGCAACAAGCACAACACAGCAATACCAAGATACAAAAAAAAGACAGAATAGTGGAGGAAGTAGCGCATATAAACATCATAAAAAGAAACATTATAAGTCCCGCCACCGAGATAAGAGCCATCACATATACCATTTTAGAAGTGGTTTAGATGCTGCAGGAACTGTTTTACCACGAACAGGTAGCCCAACAAAGCCGCACTTTCAGAATTTAGGCGACGATTTTTCTGGAACCGTTATTCATGATTCAACTTCCCTCCCCATACAATCTGACGCCCCATTGATGCCTCCTCCGCCTCACCATGGGAGTGGAAACCGTCCACCGGGTCATTCCTCTAGCTCAAATACTGGAAATCAACCCCCAGGATGGTCTCATGGAGGTGCGTGGTGGAAACACTCCCAATCGTCTTCATCTTCAGGCGCTACAACACACTCAAACCAAGGGCAAACAGTTACTCAAGCGCCTATTGCTCCACCAAAACCCACACAACAACAGATGGCAATACCACCAAAAGCACAGGTTATTGTGCCGACACCACAGAAAAACCTAACGCCCTCGATGAAGCCCGGGTATGTCAAATACCCTAACTGGAAAGGTCCGCGCACATTGCAAGGCTATCCCAAACCGATCCAACCAAAAACAGTGGCGCCGCCAAAAGCACAAATGATTGCACCCACACCACAGATAAATCTACTGCCATCTAAAAAACCTGGGTATATCAAATACCCTAATTGGACAGGCCCGCGCACATCGCAAGGCTATCCCAAACCAATCCAACCAAAAAYAGTGGCGCCGCCAAAAGCACMAATGATTGCACCCACMCCACAGATAAATTTACTGCCATCTAAAAAACCTGGGTATATCAAATACCCTAAYTGGAAAGGCCCACGCACATCGCAAGGCTATCCCAAACCRATCCAACCGAAAATAGTGGCGCCACCAAGAGCAGCCATTACAGCGCCTAAGCCTACTAAGCAAGGCAAGCCCACTAAACTTGCTAAGCCCGTTCGTTCAAAAGGTGATAATAACCAGGGTGAAAAATACTATGTCAGAAAGATATGTGACATATACGGCTCAAGCATTCGATGTCAAAAAGTTCGCGTCTATCACTCTAGAAAGCAGCAGCGCTATATCAACAAAGGTGATGAAGGACTTACCCCGGGAAAAGGATTTCACTTGATTAATAAAGGCGTAAAACCTCCGGAGTTCCATCACTATAAACCCAAAAAATAAAATATCAGGATAAAATTGTTAGTGCATCCTGGATATGATCGATTGCAATAATCTCTAATCCCTCGAGTTTGTGCTTGGGGGCATTTCCTTTAGGCACCAACGCCATTTTAAAGCCATGTTTATGTGCTTCTTTCAAACGTTCTTGACCGCTAGGCACAGGACGTATTTCACCAGACAATCCAACCTCTCCGAACACCACTAAGCCATCAGGTAATGGTTTGTTTTTCAAACTGGATAACACAGCCAATAAAACCGCTAAATCCGCCGCCGTTTCACGCACACGCAAACCACCCACGGCATTCACAAACACATCTTGATCATAACTACTGACATGCGCATGCCGATTGAGCACGGCCAACAACATCGCTAAACGGTTTTGATCTAATCCCACAGTCACACGGCGCGGATTGGGTAGATGACTCTCATCGACCAATGCCTGAATCTCCACAAGCAACGGACGCGACCCTTCCCACGTCACCATAATGGCACTACCGGACGCCTGCGCCCGAAATCCTGATAAAAATAAGGCGGATGGATTACTCACTTGTTTCAACCCATTATCGGTCATTGCAAATACACCGAGTTCATTCACCGCACCAAAGCGRTTTTTGACAGCACGCAATAAACGGTAACGACCATCGCGTTCACCTTCAAAATAAAGCACCGTATCAACCATGTGTTCTAATACGCGCGGCCCTGCAATCGCACCATCCTTTGTGACATGCCCCACAAAAAACATCGCGATTCCTTTTTGCTTAGCAAAGCGTGTCAGCTGCGAACAAGATTCACGCACCTGCCCTACACCACCGGGCGCTGATTGCACACGTTCGGTAAAAATAGTCTGTACAGAATCGATTACCATGATGTTCGGTTTATGTCTTTCCGCGTGACGAATAATGCTTTCCACACTGGTTTCTGCCAGTAACGTAAGCTTATCTGCCGACAAATTAAGGCGCTTGGCACGCATTGCTACTTGCTGTAACGATTCCTCACCAGTGACATACAAGGGTTTGTAATTTTTCGACAATTGGCACAACACTTGTAATAATAACGTCGACTTACCAATGCCCGGGTCACCGCCGATTAACACCACACTATCGGCAACTAATCCGCC
>NVSS01000012.1 GCA_002732805.1 Coxiella sp. (in: g-proteobacteria) | reverse complement strand
TAAGAAAGACAAGAACATTTATCAGGCGCTGGATGCGCCATTATAGGAGAGAAAGAATGAGTGAATTCTACTATAGATATGAAATTGCTCAAATGTCTTACGGAGGTTATAGCGTAGTTTTGAGAGCATATGCTGTAAAAAGGCAAAATAAAAAACATATAGCCAAAGTGTTCGTTTGTACTCAAAATTATTTTGTAGCAGGATTGTTCAGTTTGGTAGCTTAGCAGGCCCACAGGACCTGACACACTTTCGCCTAGCACAGGCAGATGTCTCTTTTCTATTGTTTATCGAGACTACACCGAGAGGTTCATGTACCGTTCTGCGAGAAGCCAAGGAGGAAGTGCCTTGGCTTACTCACCCTGAGGGATAGGCTAGCCCCCAGGTTTAACTGAAGGTGTGTGTGTGTTATTGCTAGGCTGACTTTTTCCTGGCAGACCAAACAACCCACTTGAGGCTAATAGCTCCCCAGCTTTTCCTCCTAGCCATTGCGCAGATCGAAAGCTACTTACAGCAACGGTTGCTAACGCAAGCACTATATGCTTTCCTTGGTTGAAGTGTTGCTGTTTAACTTGCGCATTATATTCTTTTATTTGTTGGCTACAACCTTCTTGCATTTTAGCTCGATCCAAATAGTCGGCAATTTCGTCAAAACGATTCTGTTGGCCAAAACAATGCAAAAGCTGATGTTGCAAGTTAATTTTTTCTGGATTGGTTTCATCATTTAAAATATATGGTGTTTCATTATCTAGTTGTTGTAAAATAGGTGTGGCGGTCTTCCAGTCCGATCTTTGTTGGTAAAACTGTGCCATATCTGTTTTAAATTCGCGAGAACTTGTTGGATTAGTTGCTATTGGAAGCAGTTTTTCCTTAATAGCACGATGTTCACCGAGATTATCATAGCAAAAAAGTAAGTTGTGATTGATGGCATCATCTTGAGCGTTTTCAGACCTTAGCTGTTCAAGTAGGGGTTTTGCCTTTTCCCAGTCCTTTTTTTCCATATAATTGTTAATAAGAATTCTGTCAGCTGCTGGGTCTTTGCATAAGTTCGCATACATCTGTAATGGATCAACCCACTCTTTATTACCCGCATCTTTATGAAGTTTATAAAGTTTATGATAAGAAGCGGCACTTGGAGCATCTTTACAAACTTGGGTTTGATGTTTGATGGCGTCATCGAGATCATTGCTTAGCAAGCAGGCGTCAACGCAATTTTTTCTAAAAACAGGATCATGAGGATAAGTCTTAGTCAGATGTTCGGCTTTCTGTTTAAAAAGTGTTACAGCTTCACTATTCTTACCTTCACCATCAGTATTCACTGTTTGTCGTTTTAAAAATTCAAGACGGCTTCTTTCCGCATCAAATTTAATACTCCTATCATTGTCTGCTTGTTCTAATGCTACTTCTCCTTTTGTTGCTTGTTCATCACTTTGGGCGCCATAGGGCCGATAATATTCTTGAACTAGTTTTATTGAATCTTTTTCATTATCACGAGCTACTTGGTTAGCCTTGTTATAATGTGTTTCTGCGCCACTAAGGTTTTTGTTCATTTCTTCAGCTTGCGCTCTTGCTATGTGTGAAGCTACGCAATCGGGAGCTAATTTTTGTAGTTGGGTTGCTGCTGTTATAGATGCTGGTATATTTTCTGTTTTTGCAGCCTGTTCCAGTGCCTCTATTTGAGTATTGATTTCTTCATCGCGTACGATCCTTATTTTTTCGATACTGCCATAAAAATCAGAGGGTAAGCCATCAATTAGTTTATATTGATCAGTGCCATGTATGAATTCAATCATTCTTGCCTCGTCAGCAATTTTTTTATTATCAGGCAATTCTTTGGCATAAGCATTATAAGCATTTTTAATTTGCTCTCGTCTTCTTTTTTTAAGTTTGCCTCGAGCAAATATCAGCATTCCAAGGTGCCCCCAATTTTCAAAATTTATAATTCGAGAGATTATATCCCCTCTTGCACCAGCAAGCTGAGAGAGTCTATTATCAAGATCCATGCATTTCTGTGTTGCCTTGTCTGCTGACCAATATCTTAATTTATTTTTTATGGGGTCTATAAGAGCTAACCCGACAGCTACATAAACATTGGTTGTCGATACTTGGCCCACCATATTTCCATGATCATCAGTACCTACATGGCCCGACACACCCAGTTTCGGCCGTGTGAGCGCTGCGAACCTTTGTGGCAAGTAATCAGTAGCATTATCAAGGTTCGGCTCGGCAAGAGGATGAGAGAGTGGGTTAACGGGTGTAGGTTCTTTGGTTAAATCTTCTGTGCTAAAGACAGAGGGTGCTTCATTAAGTGGTTCAATTACAGCAACAGTGGGTATCTGATATTGGCTTTGATCCTTGAAAGCGGCTCCCTCAGTTTCCTTTATATCACCAGTCAAGAAAACGGGGTCGCTACATAACGGTACTTTTGCTAAGTTCTGGATATCAAGCTTTATGGCATTCCAATCCGGCATGAAATATCCCATAAATAATCCACTGCTAACTTCTTCTGCAGGCTTTGCAAAGGGGTTAGAAATTGTTTTTTTCCCAACCGGAAAGGCTGGAAAAAAACGGTCTACTTGGTTGCCTATAACCTTTTCTGCAACCCATTTTACAGAAAGCTCAGCGCTAACATCGGCCATTTCAGTTGCTGTCAACTCAGTATAACTTCGGCCATCAGCCTTTCTATCGACCGCAGCCCACGCGTCTGCTGCTTTGGCCACACCTCCATAATAAAGTAAGTATTTTAAAACGGTTGGAGAGACTACCGAATAGCCACCCGCAACAACAGAAAAAGGAAAGAGGATGTTTTGCAGTGCTTCAGTTTTCTGTGTAAGAGTGTCGGTTGGTTGGTATAGTCCATCGAGACTCGGTGCTCGCACGGGGTTACTACAAGTTTCAAGAAGAGAAGATTGAGGTTGAGCAAAGACAAGTTGATCATTAAATAAAAATCCTGGAATAGAAGAGACTAGATAAGCTTCAGGTTGCTGTGGTGCTTCCAGTCTAGGTGGCGGAAGTGGGGAAATAAATGTTGGGGGTGGCCCGAAATCAGGTGGCTTGGTTAGCTCTTTGACTAATGCAATAGTTTTAAAAATAGGCAGCTTAACACGCGGCATGTTAGTGGGTGGCCATTTCTGCGCTAACAGCTCAAATAATTTTTGACGCAAAGTTTCTTCTTTTCTGTAATCGTTAGTGTCCATGCTGAAAACCTGGTGTCATGATGCTTCTGATTAATGAGTCAACCCTATGGTTTTGTTGCTCAGTGGATGTAACAGGGCGTGATCCAAAAAGTCCTGAAGTTAGCGGAAAACGTGTTGGAGAACATGTTAATGCCGCCAGGGTTAAGTATGCAGATTTTACGCCTGGAGATGATTGAAAAAATCCCGTGGGCAATGGTGTGCGGGTAACGGCTAAAAGTTCGAAAAGTGAAGTGTTTGCTTGAGTATTGTTGGTACTTGTGGGTGGGGATGTTAGTGCCGGAGGTTTAGATAGAACTGCTGTTTTTGGTATTTCAGTTGGTGTATCAGCGGGTGGATATTTAAAGTTGTGGTATGCGTTATTAATTCCAGAGAAAGCCCCTCCAATACCAGCTCCCATTGAAATTGCAGCGAGTCCAATTAGTACATCTGGGCGGACTTGGAAAATTTTCTGTTCATATAGATTAGGCCCCTCTCTATTGTCAAGAACGAAGTACGGATTCAATGAATTCAATGTATCTGCTGATGAATTAGCAAATGATTTTACATTGTCCGGTACAAGTCCATATGTGAAGGTATAGACTTTAGCAAAATCAGGCGCATAGCGACCTGCTGCTTGTCGTAGCACTTCAGGCGTTGTTTGGACTTGGACTGTTTGTTGGATTGCTTTAGTTGCCTGGTAGGCTGAGCTATTGCCTATCATTTCCTCGATAGCATTGGTTGATTTTTGAATGTCCTCCATAAAGCCCCCAGTTGCTTGGCTAGCTTTGTCTACTTGGTTTATTTCTAGCTCTACGAGAGTATGTATGGGTTCGCCCATTACTTTTGTATTTTTCAAGACAGTTTCTTTTGCTTGCTCGGCTGTCTGGTTGACAAATTCTTGAAATTTTTCCGACTTTAGTTTTTGAGTGGCAAAAGTTGATGCTTCTGATGTTATTGTTCTTGTGCTTAAATGGATTAATGCGCGAACCTCTGGGTTTTGAGCATCACATTCATCTAATATTATATCAGTAATTCTCTTGTTGACGTAGCCTACTCCCGTGGAGATGCCGTATCCGACTGGATCTGTGATTACAGCAAGGCCTAACATACCCCATCCTACTCTGTTGCCAAGATCTGGTATCCCAAGATTTTTTTCTGCCCAGTCTGCAGCATGAGGTGCAGTATATCTCAGAAAAGGACCTGGCGAGGTCGCGAAATAAAATTTGCCTGCGGCATTCATACAGATCCAGGTAAAATTTACCCAGGTGTCTTGCTGTTTGACAGGGACTGGTTTTGCTTGGGCATTATTTTCAGGCTTCTTTGTTTGAGCATTTTTTTTCTGGGCCACGATTTCTTCCTATCTAATTAATAAATATTTAACTGAATTTATTCAAACTTATAGTGTTTTTGGTTACGTCAAAACTGGCGCCAATATCAAAACCATCTTGATTTCCCCAGTTTATTAAAGTAACCGAGTCGCCTGTTAGGGGATCATAGAACCTGAGTTGAATATTTGCTTCTTTTTGAATACGTTTAGTATTATTTAGCTTTGCTACTTCATATTGATTTTGAGATAGATATCGACCAGTTTCAAAGTCAGAAAGTTGTTGGCGATATCCACCAGGGGCTGCATCTTTGTAATTAGTTCTGACTGTGCCTGGATCTGACAATCCTGGTGCGCCAATATTTCCTTTGTTATAACTATCAGATAAATTTTCAGCTGATGGCGACTTTGATGCCGCACCATCATCAGGTTGTTTAGGCATAAATAAGCCCCCCTCTAATCTCTCATCTTCCGGCGGCATGCTCCTTCACGCACTGGCCATAATTAACCCACAGGCATTCCTTTACCCTTGCCATCTAAGCTAGCAAAGAAATATTAACAATTTCTTAACAAACTAAAATTTTTGTTAATTTTACCGTAATAAAATTATAATTTCGGGTCCAAGTCTAAAAGCAGTCCAACAGTGTCATTCGTTGCGCATAACATGATCTAATCTTCAGGTTGTGTCGCAATTTTTATGTTTTCAGTAAAGGGGTACTAGGGGTTCTACGCAAATCCCCCATAAACAGCACGAACGATTCTGAGCTAGAATAAAATAGCGTTGCATTAGCCAGTTGAATCCACCGTACACTCCATGCTGTTTAATTCCGATAACGTTTATTATCGGAACTTAAATCAGGCGGTACATTCAACCCCCAGGCGCGACAAACGATCCTAAGTCATTTCCATACTCCTCCAATAGTACCTCTGCGGGTGTTTTATAATCAAGGCACTTCATGGGTTTATTATTGATGAGGTTTGTTATTTCCTCAATTTTTTGTTGCGAATATCGGCCGATTTCAGTATGTCTAGGTAAATAACGGCGCAGCGCTCGATTTCCATTTTCCACACATCCTTTTTGATAAGATGCATAGGGTTTGCAGAAAAATATATCTATCTTTAGTTCCTTGGCTATATTTTTATGGCATGCAAATTCACCCCCATTATCTAGTGTCAATGTCGTGATTAACCCAGGCTTCTTCGCTCCAAAATGCTTTATAATCGCATTGGAGGTGTTTTTTGCTTCTTTGTTAGGGTTTAACAACGCAAACATAAATCGGCTCTTGCGCTCCCGCAAAGTGATTAAATTACTCTTCGTTTTCTGGAATAAAATTAGATCTCCTTCCCAATGTCCAAATGTGGATCGTGATGATATGATTTCCGGGCGTTCTGTGATATCACGGCGATCAGTAATCGGGCCCACACGGCGATAATTTCTTGATACTCTGGGCATTCTGATGCGCCTTCGCTTTGATAACAATAAATATAAACGCTCATCCTTAGCTCGTTTATCATATATATAAGCATAAATAGTTTCATGTGAGATAACTGTATGCCCCGTTTCCTTCTTTAATCGACCTGCAATTTGTTCTGGTGACCACCCGTAGGTTAAGTACTTTGTAACAATTTGTCTTAATTCTTCGTTGTACATCAATTTAAGCCCTCGTAATCGACGGTTTTGAGCTTTACTTTGTGCAACATTGGGAAAATAGCGGTACTCATTTAGCCACGTACAACTGTTTCGAGAAAGCTCCCGGTAGATTGTACTACGATGGCGATCTAATTTCGTGGCTATCTGATCAGCTGTGAACCCAGCCTCATGTAGGCCATATATTCGAGCCCTATCAAGAATTGTGAGCTGTTTGTACGATTTCTTGCATTCCATGCCTTGCTCCAAATGAGTTAAAAATCAAAATCTTAACTCATTTGTCGCACTTGTGTTTGAATATACTCTTGGGCACACCTGGTTTAGCGGCCTATTTAACAAATAGCGACAGACAACCCAACAATACAGCGATTCAACGCTCAACGCTCAACGCTCAACGCTCAATTCTCTCGAAATTTTCCCGAATTTTCAATATTTCCCCAGCGGCGTAACTGCTAGATTTTTATCAAAAATTAACAATTCGCCCACGACACCTTTGGTGATGACGTTAAACATCGCGATAGCAAGTATATGAATAATGTGATGGAGCAGTCTCATCGCGGTATAAAGTCACGCTATCGACCGATGAAGGGTTTTCAAGATAGTTGGTGCGCCATGATCTTTTGCACGGTCTTTGAAGAGATCAAACAGTTTTTCCGAATGAAAAATAAAACACAGTCACAACGGCGCCAAGGCTTTGCGCCCAGATTTCAGGATTTTGAAACAATGCCTGGTATGGAATCGTGAAAACACTTAAAATAGAGCCTTTATATGCGCATGTGGCTCAGTATTGATAAAACCTCTTCTGGTAGTTGTTTCTTAAATTCCTGCCCCTGACTTCCATTATGACCTCCAAAAAACGAAGCATTATTTTGTTCTCCAATATTCTGGTCTCTTCTTTGTCGACCACAGTGAGTAGCACCCCGAGCTTGACTGCCTAAAGTCTCGATGTTACCTGCCACTTCTGGTAGATCAGTAAAATCACCCTTATCAATAATAGTAACAAGCAAATCCGCTAAAGCATCAATATCCGTTTTAT
This sequence comes from Coxiella sp. (in: g-proteobacteria), assembly GCA_002732805.1. Taxonomy (GTDB): domain Bacteria; phylum Pseudomonadota; class Gammaproteobacteria; order Coxiellales; family Coxiellaceae. Next base: position 443 of record NVSS01000012.1, on the reverse strand, counting down.
ACTTTTTAATTCCAGCGCCATCCATACTATTGTGTAGCTCGTTAAGTTTCACTAATTGCTCTTTTGCAAGAGTATAATTTTTTCTTATATCGCCAAAAATTTTTGATTTAGACGCCGTGTTAAATAAAACTTTAAATAATTTATCACATGCATCAGAAAATCCATCACATGCATCAGCAAACTCAGCCTCACTAACCTTGCTACGACAATCTTGAAAAGATGATTTTAAATCTTTAAAATCAGTTTTTTGTAAAACACGTTGCTTGAGATCTTCTAAGTGAGCCCACGTATCATCAAGATCTTCATCAAGCTGTTGTGGCGTAAATGCTTGAATTGATAATTCAGTCTTCACAGATTCGTCAAGGGCGCGCTCTTGAAACTGTTTTAAATGAGGAGGCATCTCTACAGCAGTGGCAGCTGAAATTTTCTTTCCAATATTCACC
>NVSS01000011.1 GCA_002732805.1 Coxiella sp. (in: g-proteobacteria) | reverse complement strand
AATTGGTCGAGATTGCGCTATTATAGCATCTGATTTGGACTGAGTATTTACAAAGCCAGGCCAGGTCGGGCCAGGCCGATACAGTATAAGTTATTATTTTTCAGTATGTTAGAGTTCTTTTGATTGTTTCAATTACCTATGGCTTATTAATATTTTGTTAATATTCATTTGGTATATTAGTGATTCGTGTCATATGAGTAGATTGGGGGTAGATATGAGCAGAAAACTTATTTTAGACTTTGGATGGTGCTACAATTCCAATGTGACAGATTTATCCGGTGATGAATTAAAAAAGATGGAGGATGAATTAAAAGAAATGATTAAGTTGAATCAACGCAAGGGCGAAAAGGACAAAAAGGAATATTTGGCTTTGACACTGCGGTTGGTTGCCACATCGAGTATTGCTGTTCCCTATAGAAAGACCATGGAGTATCTTCGGAAAGCTACGAGTGACGTTATACGCTCAGAGCCTAAACTCTTGCAGCAATTAGCACTATCTGATGGAATAGAGAGCTTTTTCGCTTGTGATAAGTCGATGGCCGATATGCTTGCAGAAGGCACGGCTAGTAGTTCGGTGGCAAGAGGGGAGTTAGTAATTACAAACATCCTAAAAGCGTGGAATGAATCACCGCTTAAGTTGTCTGAGCTCAAGGCGTTGCAGACTCTCTATTTACTCTCTCAAAATTTAGGAAATATTTCTTTTGATTTTTTACAAGTACTGACTCCTGTATATCCGATGATCTTTCCAGTATCGGTGAAATCGCCAGGTCTAACTGATAATCACTCTTTTTCGCCTCGTGTTATGCGCCGAGATGACACGCTTATAATTTATCATGTGCCAATGGGCAGCGCTTTTACAGCCTCAGAAGATCAACGAAATATTGATAAGCCGATGCCTAGCTTCATAGATATAAGACTTGACGACGACAATATGAGAGCTTCAAAAGAAGTGGGTCAGCCTGTATTGGAGCTTGAGTATGATGTGAGTGCGGCTGCCGAGGGGATAACGTTGAAAGGTACCCCGCAAGCTCGGATGGAGTTTACAGATGATGAGGTGATTGATGGGTTTCTAAGTGAGCTGGAAGGTCAGGCAGGGATAACGATAAATAGGTCTACTGCTGAAGATGGTACAGAGATTATCGCAATGGAGTTAACGCCGGTAACATCGCTAGATCAACGGGATGATATAGAAAATGTAGCAGCTGAATATGATATTATAAAACAATTATTGATTGAAGGAGACCGCCGTCAAGAGCGTGGCCTATCATTACGATTCTTACAGGGTGATGAAAATCTTCAAACACGTATTAGAAAAGCATTAGAGTATGCTAATCTTGAGTATTATGATTATCAAGTAGATTCAATGGCGTGCCCTCCCGGATCTCCAGCCCAATATAAAAATATTGTATCTGACCAAGTTAAAGCAATATGGGATCGAGGACATAACTACCATTATGTCATTGATGGAGTTATTCGTTCTTTTCAAGACCCAGACAAGATTGGCATATCTAGTGGTGATTTAACAGATAAAAAGAATACCAAACCGATAACAGATCAGATAGATAAATTTATTGCAACGTTACCAACCGAATTTCAGAATTGTAAAAGTCAGGTGGAGACTTGGATTATAGGAGCGCTATCAGAAGACTTCTCAGGGAAGATTTCGGCTCGATTCGCGAATTTCGAAGGAAGTGGTAAGCTTATTTTTCAAGGGCAAGATATTGAGTATAAGCTTAAATATGATAAGGTGCGAGATGAGGTATGTGTTGATACCATTCTCAGGAGAGGGTTGGTCAATATTGACACGGAGACTTCACATTTTTGCTCCTTAGTATTAAACCAAACTTTATCGATGAGGCCAGGTAATGAATTGGTAGAGGGGAGGCAGGCACGAGTCTTTGTAGATAAGGCAAGGATGTCCGAAGAGGAAAAAGATTGCTTAGAAAAGGTATTGTGCCACACATCTAAAGAGTTTGTCCGCGATTTTGTCGGTCAAGATCAAAAGTGGAAGACGGCTATAGAAGCGGCACTAGAAGTCGGTAAAAACCCTCTGAATGATGGCGCTTTTGTCAAAAGCACCGCAGATCAATTGCGCGCAGCTGCATTTCGTGCAGCGAGTAATTTAAATGAAAGAATAGATAAATATTTGAATGCAGGTAGCACCAAGTGGAAGTTTGGGCGGAATAGTACTGAGACACGTTATATCAGTGAAGAGCGTCGTCAGCGTGCCGAAGCAACCAAAGCAATAGCGGAAGCCTGCATGACGCAATGGAAAGAGGGCAGTTTAACAGAGGCCGATGCAGCAGCCTATATGCATGCGTTTTACGGCATTCAAGAGCAGCATCGTAAAGATAACACATGGGATTTAAACCCCTTTGGTAGCGGCACTAATCGCTTTGGTAGGCTTTTGGATAAATCATTACCACCTCAATACAAAGCACACTTTAAAAAGGACCCAGCAGCAAATGTCGCATTCTCGGCCGTTGGTAGTGTGCGTGTTGCGGCATCGATGGTAGGGCGTCCTAAACCTATTGCTGCCTTATACGGTAATATCGCAACGGAAAGCGTGCGYGGACTACGTTCTTCTATGGGAGATGTTGCGACAAAGATTTGGGAAAGCAAGAGTMAATSTGAGYTGGMTGAYGCGCATCAGGCRGMGTTWATTGTTTTAAATGAGCTTGCGGCTGGTAATACAGTTGGAGCTTCTTATTCGAGTGCTCAACKTGATCAATACACAARATTAATTRAGMAATTGACAGGAATTCGTAAAATWTTATTARAGCCTNNTGTATRNNGAAAGTWGACGWRTTGYCTTTGCTCATRGRAAMATTAAAGCCATTCGTAGAATCAGATATATTGAAACAAGAAGATATTGATACGATTAATCAAGATGTGACACGCTCAGTAGCAAAGCTARTTGATGGATGTTTTGAATGTATATGGGCTGCAAAATCACAGRAGGATGTAAYAGCAGGCCGTGATCAGTTTATAAAATTGATAGATGTTATTGAAAAAAGTGGTGAACTGAAATTCCCAGAGGGTTGGGATTTTAATAAATATCAGGCTGCTGGGACAGCCTTATTCGAACTACGGTTCGAGTTGTGTAAATGGCAAGATGATCCGCAACATGAAGCGAACATAGAGTTATTGGTGAATATTGGAAAGAAAATTGCAGCTGCCACTGCTGTAGAGATGCCTCCTCATTTAAAACAGTTTCAAGAGCGCGCCCTTGAAGAATCTGTGAAGACTGAATTATCTAAATCAAGTCAAGCATTTAAGTCACAACAAGGAATGGCAGGAAAGACTAGACAAGTGGTCACATTAGCAGACATCATGAGTCGGCCTCGGTCTCAGTCAATGTTTGCATTACAGTGTTGGTCCAGACCGTCCAAGGCACAGCCGACGACCATGGGCATCAAATCATCATGAAATAGCGGCACCGCGCGGCCGCCGTTGTTGAGCCACTTTAAGTTCTACCTGCTGGTGCTGGTCTTGATAGGATGCGAGTAACTCCTTAAGCGATGTTGCGGGTTCATTCGGTTCAAGCAGTGCGGAGTCATCAAACCCTTTGGGTGATAGTGAAAAGCAGTTAGCTTCAGCGCGGTGACAGTTAGGTCGTTTGGTGACTGCAAATTTGAGCCTCTCACATGCAAGTTTCACAAGAGCTATAGCAGAGGTCAGTTCCGTACCCTGGCGGCGATATTTGAGGTAGTTTCCGGTTAATGTGTTTTGTATTTCAGGATGAGCTCTAAAAAATGTATCGCGGTTGAAAAGGCCAAGGGGTAACTTATTAAGTAGTAACAAAAATCGAGATAGATTATAAAAGATAGTACCTTGCATAAAATGGCCGGGACCCGGATGATGCTCAACGGCTTTGCTTGCAAGTTTTAGTTGATCCACAAACAAACTATGTATGTCTGGGATTACTTTAAAAAGCTCAGCTTGGTTGGGGTTTCGCATGTCGGTTGTATGTTCGAGATAGGTAATTTCAGCTTGGTTCATTACTATTTTTGCATAAATCGCTTCTAAGTCGTTAAGTGCTAGCGGTTTTTGAAGATGTATTAATATATGTGGGCGGCATTCTACGACAGTTGCTGCAATGTCATCAAAATAACGTCCAAAGTTTGTCTCATCAATCGAGGTTTGCTGTGACAGGATGGAGCCCCTATTTGGAGAAATACCTATGCTACTAAGTATCACCTTCGGAAGAGCGCGCCAGCATTTGCATGCAGTTTGCAGTGATGATAGGGCGAGCTTCTTATACCCTTGGTGGAAATAATTACGCGCTAATTGTAAATTAAACGTCAACTTAAACAGGAATCCGCACTGTCTCATGAAATAGTTACCACTAAGTACTTCTAGAGGGTGTCGATAGGAATTTTTATCATCAACTCGGAAATTATGATCCCATACAGCGCTTTGATGTTTGAACGCTAGTCGTGGTGGTACAGTGGGCTGTTGAAACGTGTATGGAGTGGTCGCTTGTGTTAGCAAAAATTGCAGACCAAAATCCCGGCCAATCTCACCGTCAAGTATTGCTTTGAGCTCAGGATTGGTATTTGTAATTTTAAGAGATAAATACAACTCTGCAATTTCTTCAAATTTATCTTTCCTGTAGTACGTATCTTTCCTGTAGTACTTATTTAGAATGGTTGCTACATGCGCTGCTTGCTTTGTTTGGTAAATGTGGGTTTCCCAGGAATCCGTTACTTCTTGGCATTCTGAATCGGGTGCTGCACCTAGCTCTTTGGATAGTTCGTGAAATTCGCGGTGTAGAAATGATGCAATTACTTTGATAGATTCATTTTGTAGCCTATCGGAACCTATGTTGACACTAGGGTTGTTGAGTATGAGAAGTAGCCGTTCGACACCCCAATCCTCGTCCAAAGCCAATCGTAGCTTATCACCATAGCGCTGCCATGCAAGCATGATAAGCAGTCCATTTTGTAAGGTAGGCTTGCGAGGATAATTGAGAAGTTCTTCGCGCAGGGTTAGCTGTGGCGTGGGTGACCGTGTCGGCCTAGTAGTGTTTCTTGCAGCGGCAGTTCGGGCATCTTTGTCATGGCCCAGTTCCGCGGGTGGGATAAGTTCTGCAGCGGCGAGATGTGGTGGCGATGCCCCCGGTCTTTCCCGTGCGTTGAATAATTTTGGTGGCATTTATTTTCCCATAAATAATTAGGCTAATATTATCACGCAAACCATATTTAGCATACTTCTGTTGACAGAATCTAATGATTGTTTGATACGTATCAATTAGGCGTTACTTATTTAATTATAGGGTTACATCAAAACTGGCCGTTAATCTGATGCTAGGTTGTGTAAATTTACGCACCCATTTGGGTTGCGGCGAGATTGCCCTTTTAATTTAGCTCACTAATGCACCTATTATATTGAATTCACAAATTTTAGACGCAAGCAGCTTACGCTTCTGTGCACGTGACTTATGTTTCACTCATGGCACTGAATTTTTCAAGAGCGGCACCGAAATTGATGATAACCAAGGACAGCTTTTGATTTGCATTGTCGTGTCTTCATTGAGTCACCGTGCGGGCATTGCATGGGCCATTCCTGGATACGTTGATAGGGTGGAAATTATACTTTATAACCATCACATAGGCTTAAATGGGACTGCATTTTCACAGAACCGCTGTCTGCATTAGCGGCGTAGCTTCGCCTAGGGGGCGTTCATTTATTGCAAAAATTAAAATTGCGACACAACTATAATTTCAACGGGGTAACGTAATATTGGCTGTAAAGCGTACGAAACACACGCTAAATTAAAGCGAATTCAATGCTTAAAAAGGGTTGGCGGATGCGCGAAAGCGATCTAATACGCCGGGTAAAAACGGATTTACTTTGTTATCCATGATCATGTGGTAGGTGATGGTTTGTTCGCCCAGTTTAAACTGAACAATGTATTTTTGTGGGTTTGTGGTGGGTGTTATTTTTGCAAAGGCGAGTAATCGAAACAACGCCCAAGGCCCTGCGAATGATTGAGTGATGGGCTTGCCTTTTTGCAGCTGCACAGTGATGGCAGCGTTGCCGGGTTTTGGTCCGGGCCAGGTGAGAATGTTGCTGCTGTGTGAATGATCAGAGGAATGCTGTGTTTGGCCGTCAATTATTAGTGTGACGGATTGTGCGGCCGCTGATTTCGCAAAAGGCGTCAGGCTGAACCTAAACGATGCTGAATCATGATTATCTGTAAAGAACATTTGTTGTATTAGCGAAGCGCGCATAAAGGTATCTAGCGTGGATTGTGGCATGTCGAGTTTGACACCATAAACCGTTTGCCATGTCCAATAATTGCTATTCATGTTCACAAACGGTTTCATGTAGTAATTAAAGAAGACATCCAGTGTGCCATTGGGTGCAAAAAATTTACTAAACGTATCAACGTCAGTGTCTTCAGTGCTGTCGGAAAAAACAGGATAACGGTTTTCGATATTGCTGTTATAGTCCGGAAATGCAGTGCTGTCCCAAACACTGTTGAGGTATGTTTTAGCGTGGTTAAGTAGGATATGCAGGCTGCCTTTGGCGATGGTAAGCTGCCATTTGAGGATAGGGCTGGCGTCTTTAGTAGGTTGCGACAACAGGTCGTGAAGTGGGTTTGACTGTTGCGGGTTGTTCAGTAGTGACGTCACCACATTGTAGCTTGCTTTATTGGGGTTATCGCTAGCCACAATCGTTTTCAGGTAGATAGACAGGTGTGTCATGTTAGCTTTAGATTGTTTATAGGCATCGCCTTTCGCTAAAAATTGATTAATTAAGGTAATGTTGGCAGTCGGTTTCGCGGTTTTATCAAGCGCCGCATTGCCAGATATAAAGGAGAGTAAATTCATCAGTTCTGACTGTGGGTTGGTCATCTCATTAATAAGGCTTTGTACATCCGTAAAGTTCTCGGGCTGTTTGAGATCAATGTGGTTCACCATGGCGCTCCAATTTTTGGAGAAATAGGTCAGGTAGAGTGCTCTAACGCTTGAGATTAATTGGGCTTGGTGCTGTGGATTGGGTTGTTTGGGTGTGGCACGGCCGATGACCCAATTCACTTGGTTGAGAGTTTTAACCAAGTCAGGAATTTGATCGTTATAAACCGTTTTAAAGTTATTTGAGCTAAATAAACTTGGAATAATGGCATGTGACAGGTCGATATCATCATGATTCTCTAACATAGTGGCTAGCGATTGCTGTTTATTTTTGTAGAGGCCCTGCAGTTCAAGAAAAGCAATGTCGGCCGGTGGTAGTGCGTTTAACAAGCTTTTGGCTTGTGCAATGAGTGGTTTGTTTTGTGGCCAGGTCGTATTGCTTAACGCCAACACTTGCTGTAAGTGATAACGTTGCATTTTTTGCAAGGCGTCATTTTTAGGATCAGTGTGTTGCCAGTAAAGTGCAAACCAATTAAGAATGGTGTTGGCATCATAGTGATCATGGGTGGCAAGCATGAGGTATATCTTAAGCGTATTATACAGCTGTAATTTATTGTGCTGCATGCTTTGCACCATGGTGTTTGTTAAAATACCCTCAATATAGGGTAAGTACTGCGTTTGTAACTGTGTATTGTAGATTAAGGTGATTTTTTTGCGTACCGAATTTGCCTGGCTAAAGCCAATGATTGAGCCATATTTTATAGCCGGTGCATTTGTTGCTGGTGTTGGAGCTCTTGTTGCAGTAGTCTATGTAATAAGAAGAGTCTATAAATTAGAAGCGTATATCACAGATTTTCATTTTGATAAATTAGGAAAGTTATTGGTGTTAGCCTGCTTAACATATCTTTACTTTAACATAAATGAATATTTAATTCCTGCATTTACAGCTACTGA
>NVSS01000010.1 GCA_002732805.1 Coxiella sp. (in: g-proteobacteria) | reverse complement strand
AAGAAAAACCTTTGCGTCTTTGCCCCTCAGCGTCTTTGCGTGTGGGGTATGAGCGACGCGTGGTGCGAGCAGAGACGGCGTTAGCCGCAGTGCCCACCGCAGTGCCTTCTAAAGAATCACCTTGACACCTTTGACGCTGGGGGCGAGTGGCGGGCTGATATTAATTAATTGTCCTTTATTACAAATAAAACGAGCGCTGGTAAACGCATAGCCTTTTTCATTTGCCGTGATGGTATAAGGAATTGTGCTGGGCGCTAGGTTCATGATGATGGCGCCTCCATCTAGCGAGGTGGCAGTTAGATTGTTAGAAAACGGATTTGTTTTCCCATTTTTAAACATACCAAAGTAAAAAGGCCTTACATCAGGTGTAACGGACTGACCGTTGTGCGTCAAAGTAACGGTGGCACCGGGCATGCCTTGCGGGTCGTCTTTAAGTGTTTTGTGGTATTTGGTGATGGTGGTTACCACCTGGCAGTCATTGGTGTTCACTGTTATATGACGTTCTTTTGTAATGAGTAATTTTAATAACGCATAGGTAGCGACGCTTGGTGCTTGAAAGGTAATGTTGGTGTAGGGTGTCGTCATGCCTAATGTGGGCACGCGGGTGGTGCCTGTTTGTAGCGGCGCATAGCCTAGTTTGGTAAGGCGGAGGGTGATGGATTGACCGGGTAGTGCGCAAAAGCTAAATTTGCCGGCACTATCAGTGCGCAATTGCTGTTGTGTCTCAAGCCAGGTGATGTGTGCATTCGCGAGTAGTTTATCGCCCAAAAATGCTTGCGCAAATCCGGTGACGGGAACAGCAGTGGGGGGTGCGCATACGGTTAACATTCTAGATTCTCCTGGGAGATGAAGGTTGATATATAGTAGCATTAATTATTTTTATTTGGTAACGCTATTGAGCCATTCTTAATTATGGATATATTTTGATCGATTGACAAATGGTACACGTGTTTTTTAAGTCACTGCGGCTAACGCCGTCTCGTTAATACCATGCGTTGCTCATACCTCACACGCAAAGCCGCTGAGGGGCAAAGACGCAAAGGTATGTTGGGTTTAATTCTTGGAATTTCAATAATAAGCGTGTGTTGATTAGTATTCAAACTAAGTTAAATCAATATTAAATTTTACAATTTAGATTCAAAAATACCTTTGCGACTTTGCCCCTCAGCGGCTTTGCGTGTGAGGTATGAGCAACGCATGGTATTAACGAGACGGCGTTAGCCGCAGTGACTGACTACTGAAGCAATTCAAACACAACCGCTGCTGCTTTTTTAGCGGGGCTCCCATCGCCTAAGCCTTCTTGAATACGACTGAGTTTGCGCTTGATATTAGCGCGGTATTCTTTATCAAGCACCAGTTTCACGGCTTCTTTTGCTAGGTTATCGGCGGTGGCATTATGTTGTAGAAATTCTTTAGCGACAATTTCTTGGGCGATAATGTTACACAGGCCGATATGACGTGTTTTTGTCATACACATGATCGCCCAATAGGTGGGTGCAGCGAGCTTGTAGACAATCACTAAGGGCACGTTCATTAAGCCAATTTCGAGTGTGGCGGTGCCTGAGGCAGCAATAGCAGCATCAGTGACGGCCAGTAGGTTATAGGTATCATTATCAACAAGTGTGACATCTGATGGCACCTGGCCTTGTAAAAAATCTTTGCCCAGTGTTGAGGCAATGGGCATTGCAAATTGTGCGTTAGGTAAGGCTTTTTGGATGCGCTTCTTGGCGTCGAGCATGATGCTGAGTAACTTGGTGACTTCTTGTTTGCGGCTTCCTGGGAAAAGAGCAATGATGGGATGCGTTGGGTCGAGTTGTAGTTTTTTATAAATCGCGGTTTTATCGAGCGACGCTTTGGCGACTTGTTTAATGGGGTGGCCTACAAAGCTAACCGGTACATTTTCGCGTTGGTATAAACTTTCTTCGAAGCGATAGAGGACGGCCATGTGATCTACGTCACGGCGGATGCGTTTGATACGGCCGTAGCGCCAGCCCCATATTTGTGGGCTTACATAAAATAATACCTTGAGTCCTATTTTTTTGGCGTAGCGCGCGATATGCAGGTTGAGCCCGGGGTAATCAACGAGGATTAATAAATCAGGACGGTTTTCTTTTAGATATTTTTTAATGGTTTTGATGGTGGTGTAAATAGTTTTAATATGTTTTAGGAGCTCGAAGACGCCCATCATGCCCATTTTGCTGAGGTCTTGGATAATCTCAACGCCGGCTTTTTGCATGTGAGCATCGCCGATGCCCGTCAAGCGTAGCCGTGGGTTTACTTCAAGTAATGCCTGCGCCAAGCTACCGCCGAGCAAATCGCCAGAGGCTTCGCCCGTGCAGATAAAAATATGTTTGTCTTGTAGGCTAATCATACGGTTTCGCGATCCAGATTCCATTGTTTTGATTGGTGTAGTACGTCCGTGATTTGTAGGGCCGCCGCCAGCGCTGTTCTGCCATCTTCACCGGGTACGGCGAGTGGCGTGTCATGAAGGATAGCGTCGAAGAAGTTACTTGTTTCTTCAAGAATGGCATCGTTTTTAGGGAATTTTTTACCCTTATGTGACACGTTAGGAATGCCCGGTGCCATATTGCCTTTGCCACGCTTAATGATGCTGGTTTCGGGTTCGTGTAAATTAATGCTAATGTAGCCATCTTTTTTAAAGATGCGCATGCGTCGTTCGGTTTTCAGGCTGACACGACTGGCGGTTACATTGGCGACACAGCCACTTTCAAATTCGATACGTGCATTGGTGATGTCTGCTGTTTTTGAGATGACCGAAGCGCCATTGGCGCGAATATCAATGATGGGGGATTTAACCAGGTATTGAATCAAATCAATATCGTGAATCATGAGATCGAGAATGACATTAACGTCAGTACCGCGCGGATTGAACGGTGCCAGGCGTGTCGACTCGATAAAGCGTAGATCGTTACTTTCAGACTGGATGTGTTTGATGGCCGGGTTAAAGCGTTCGAGGTGGCCTACTTGTAGTTTCAGTTTATTGCGCGCTGCAATGCTGATGAGTTCGTCGGCTTCTTTAATGGTTGCCGTGATGGGTTTTTCCATGAGGACGTGAATACCATTTTCGAGAAAAAATTTGCCGAGTTTATGATGCGTGTGTGTTGGAGTGGCGATGCAGACAGCATCTACCTTTCCGAGGAGTTCGCGGTAATCAGAAATGGCAAGGCAATTGTATTTTTTGGCGAAACGACGAGCGGCTTTGGGGTCGACATCACAGACAGCGACAAGCTCGGATTGCTCCAAGCATGCGTGCTTCTCAACATGATATTTACCGAGATAGCCGGTGCCAACAACTGCTGTTCTGATTTTAATCATCACACATTTTCTCATAGTAGGGATTATAAATCAATGGGTTATTGAGCAATCCATAGGTTGAATATGAGCTTACACTATTATCCGGTTTGACCGCCTCCTTTAAATTGATTACAGTAATTTCCACATAAGAAATAGACGAATAAGGAAGCGTGAATGGACGTATGTACATTGATAGCAGGTGTCGATGAAGCAGGTCGTGGACCGTTAGCGGGCCCGGTCGTGGCAGCGGCCGTTATTCTTGACCCGAATCAGCCGATTGAGGGCTTAACGGACTCAAAAAAGCTCAGCGCAAAAAAACGTGAGCGCTTATTTGATGAAATTATGAGCAAGTCCTATGCCTATGGGATTGGCCGCGCAGAGGTGGAGGAAATTGACCGGATCAATATCTTACAAGCTACGATGCTGGCCATGAGTCGCGCTGTCGCATTACTGCAACATCAACCGGATGAAATTATTGTGGATGGTAATCGTTGCCCCGTGGTGCGTATGGCAGCACGTGCGATAGTGAAAGGCGATCTCACTGAGCCGGCCATTAGCGCTGCATCAATTTTAGCCAAGGTTTCGCGCGACCGAGAGATGCTTTATTATGATGGTATTTACCCGGGCTATGGATTGGCGGGACATAAGGGGTATCCGACGAAAGCGCATTGTTTAGCATTGCAAGAATTAGGGGTGACCCCGATTCATCGTAAAACGTTTGGGCCCGTGAGAATCATATTGGAAGCTAGGAAAATTACATGATCAAAAATATTGTTATTCTGTGTGGTGGACAAAATGTAGAGCATGATGTCTCACTCATGTCCGCATCGAATGTGATTCGTGATCTTGATACGGAACGCTTTACGAAAACAATTGTGTATATTACACGTAGCGGACAATGGTTGCTGGTGACGCAGGAGGATACCTTTTTAAAGCAAGCGAAAGAACTTTGTGTTGATACAACCTTACTATCACCCTTGTTATTACAGCCAGGTAACCCAACACGACCCCTAGTGATTCAACAAAGTGGTCAAGGTATTCACGTAGACTGTATATTTCCGGTATTACATGGATCGCTAGCAGAAGATGGGACCTTACAAGGGTTACTGGAAGTGTTAGGTGTGCCGTATGTGGGTTGTGACACGATGAGTTCAGCGGTGTGCATGGAAAAGCATATCGTTAAACAATTATTACAGCACAGTGGTATACCCACACTGCCATGGATAACAATGCACGTTTCTGAAAAGGACAACTATACCTATACGGGTATTGCTGAACAAGTAGCCCCCATTTTTTTTATGAAAACCGTTAAATCAGGATCATCGATTGGTGTCTACAAAATACGGAATGAGGCAGAGTACCGTGAGGCCATAGACGCGATATTTAATTTTGATCACTATATTATTATTGAAAAAGCGGTCGTGGCGCGTGAATTGGAAGTGTCGGTCCTTGGCAACACCACACCACAGGCGACGGTGCCGGGTGAGGTTATTGTGTTTGATGATTTTTATTCCTATGATGCTAAATACTTTAATGCAGCCGGGTCACGGACGGAGTCGCCAGCCAAAATTTCTGACACGTTAGCGAAGACGTTGCAGCAATTAGCAATAGTAACGTTTAAGGCATTGCGTTGCTGTGGTATGGCGCGCATTGATTTTCTTGCCGTATCGGACGATGAGTATTATTTAAATGAAATTAATCCATTGCCTGGATTTACAGACATTAGCATGTACCCCAAAAATTGGGCGGCGTCAGAGTTAACCTATTCACAGCTGATCACAACCTTGATTGAGCTTGCGGAAGAGACTCATGCAGGACGTTTGCGTGTGCTGACGGGATGCCAACAATTTGTAACTGATAAGCGAGCACAATACAGTGAGTCCTGATTTCGTACATTTACGTTCACACAGTGAATACTCGATGCGTGATGGTTTGTTGCGTATTCCACGATTAATTGAACGTGCTAAGCAGTATGAACAGCCTGCTGTTACGATTACGGACCATAGTAATTTATGTGGCCTCGTAAAATTATATAAGAAGTCCTTAGCGGCTGGCATTAAACCGCTCATCGCAGCGGATGTTATTATTCGTGATGAAGACGATCATTTCTTATTGACGCTCTATTGCCAAAATCAATTGGGCTACCATAATTTAACGTGGCTATTATCAGAAGCCTACTTAAAAGGCCAACAGCACAGTGGTGATCCTGAATGCCAGCGTGCCTGGTTTGAGGGTCATAGCGATGGGTTGATTGCGTTGTCAGGTGGTCGTAACGGTGATATTGGTCAGGCGCTGTTAGCCGAAAAAGACGCGTTAGCAACACAACGTTTAGCGCGTTGGCGCGCCTTATTCCCAGACCGTTTTTATTTGGAATTAACCCGAACCGGACGCCCACAAGAAGAGACATACGTGCATGCGGCTGTCGCGTTAGCCTTAGCGCATGACGTGCCGGTGGTCGCTACCAATGATGTGCGTTTTTTGGAGCGTGATCAATTTGAAGCACATGAAGCGCGTGTGTGTATTCACGATAGTTATGTGTTAGAAGATAAAAATCGCCCGCGTCGTTATTCAGAAGAGCAATATTTCAAATCATCACAAGAGATGGCCGCGCTATTTTCTGATATACCCGAAGCCATTGAGAATACGGTTGAGATTGCGCAGCGTTGTAGCTGTACCATCACATTGGGTAAGGTATTTTTACCGCAATTTCCTGTGCCCGATGGTTTTACTATTGAATCATACCTCGAAGACCTATCCCGCAAAGGCCTCACTGCTTTTTTATTAAAATCTAAACCTGAGGTTACCGACGATGAACGTCGTGTCTATGAGAAACGCTTGACGCTTGAGTTGGGTGTGATAAATCAAATGGGGTTCCCCGGGTATTTTTTGATTGTTGCCGATTTCATTAAGTGGGCAAAAGAAAATAAGATACCGGTGGGTCCAGGACGTGGTTCGGGTGCGGGTTCGTTAGTGGCATTTTCATTACGTATTACCATGCTGGATCCGATAGAGCATGACTTACTATTTGAGCGTTTCCTCAATCCCGAACGTGTCTCAATGCCGGATTTTGATATTGATTTTTGTATGGAACGCCGTGATTTGGTAATTGATTATGTGGCGCGGCGCTATGGTCGTGACGCGGTTTCACAGATTATCACCTACGGTACAATGGCGGCACGTGCGGTCGTGCGTGATGTAGGTCGTGTGCTTGGTCAGCCGTATGGTTTTTGCGATAGGTTGGCGAAGCTCATTCCCTTTGAAATAGGCATGACGTTAGATAAAGCCATGGTGCAAGAAGAGGAGTTGGGGCGACGTTATCGCGAAGAAGAAGCGGTGACAACACTCATTGATTTGGCGAAAACACTTGAAGGGGTGACACGCAACGCGGGTAAACACGCCGGTGGTGTGGTGATTGCCCCCGGAAAATTAACGGACTTCACGCCACTGTATTGTGAGCCTGATGGCAGTAACCTGGTGACGCAGTTCGATAAGAATGATGTTGAGTCAGTAGGGTTAGTGAAGTTCGATTTCTTAGGGCTGCGTACGTTAACCATTATTGACTGGGCGATTCAGGCCATTAATGCTAAATCGGGTAAAGCGCCCATTGATATCGATGAAATTCCGACAGATGATCAGGCCGTTTTCAAATTATTACAACAGTGCGAAACGACCGCTGTATTTCAGCTTGAATCGCGTGGTATGAAGGAGCTGGTTAAACGACTGCGTCCTGATTGCTTTGATGATATCACGGCATTGGTGGCGTTATTTCGTCCGGGCCCACTGCAATCGGGCATGGTAGATGATTATATTGATTGTAAGCACGGTCGTGCGAAGGTGCACTACCCGCATCCTGATATTGAACATGTTCTTAAGCCAACGAATGGTGTGATTTTATATCAAGAGCAAGTAATGCAAATTGCGCAAGTACTGGCGGGCTATACGCTGGGTGGTGCGGATATCTTACGGCGCGCCATGGGTAAGAAAAATGTTGATGAAATGGCGAACCAGCGAACGATTTTTGTATCAGGATCGGTTGAGCGTGGTATTGAGTCAGCAATAGCGGAACATATTTTCGATTTAATGGAAAAGTTTGCAGGTTATGGCTTTAATAAATCGCATTCGGCAGCGTATGCGTTAATCGCCTATCAAACCGCATGGCTAAAGGCACATTATCCCGCTGAATTCATGGCCGCCGTCTGCTCTTCCGATATGGATAATACGGAGAAAGTGGTGGGCTTTGTTGCTGAATGTGAGCGTATGGGATTAGAGGTGGTATCGCCTCATGTGAATCAGGGTACGTATCAATTTACTGTCAATGAGGCGGGTAGTTTGTATTATGGTTTGGGTGCCATTAAGGGTGTGGGGCAAGCGGCGATCGAGCATATTGTTGCTGAGCGTCAGCGTGGCGGCGATTACAAACACCTTTATGAATTTTGCCAACGCTTGGGCCAACACAAGATTAATCGTCGTGTGTTAGAAGCGCTTATTAAAAGTGGCACCTTTGATGTGTTTAACGACAACCGTGCAACGCTTTTCGCTTCTGTTAATCGTGCAATTCGGTCAGCAGACCAAAAGGCCAAAGCAGAACAAATAGGCCAGGGCGATATGTTTGGTGGTGTGGTTGATGCTGAAATTGATCTGGAATACGGACAGGCACCTGCCTGGTGTGAACAAGATAAATTGCAATTCGAAAAAGCGACATTGGGTCGCTACATCAGTGGTCACCCATTTAGTATTTATCAAGCTGAGTTATCAGGATTTATAAACAGTTCGATTGGTGATCTGCGTAGTCGACGTGTGAAGAATACAACGATTGCGGGCTTATTAATGTCGCAACGGTTGGTGATTACCAAAACGGGGCGACGCATGGGGATTTTGCTTCTTGAAGATCAGTCAGGCAGCATTGAAATTACATTGTTCAGTAAACTGTATGAGGAAGTGAGAGAGGTCTTAGCAACGGACAGTGTGCTTATTATTAAAGGTAAGGTTGAAGACGATAAATTTACAGGTGGTGTGCGTATGGTGGCTGATACGTTGCGCACGTTAGATCAATTTCGCACAGACATGGCAAAATGTCTTGTGTTGTCGGTGCGTTCAGAGGATCAAGTAGCACAACTCTTGGAACAATTGCCGGTGATGACGCAGGATTATCGTGGGGGCACTTGTCCTATTACAATCTGCTATGAAGCGGATGCGGCAAAAGCACAACTGGTATTGGGCAAAGAGTGGCGGGTGACGCCGAAAGGTGACCTGCTGAGTAAGCTTGAAAAAATCTGCGGTAAGGAAGCGCTCAGTATCAAATATTAGCCATTATAAACTTTAAAAAAAAGC
>NVSS01000009.1 GCA_002732805.1 Coxiella sp. (in: g-proteobacteria) | reverse complement strand
TGTTTTTTATTAAATATTTTAAAATCGGGCTTCGCATTTGATTTTGGCATAAGTGATTGCCATGCATTTTCACGATACCAATAAGCGTGCGCTGGATAATATTAAATTAAGTTTGGATGCCGCTATTCGTTCGTTTGATGCGTCACTAGGCGGGTTGGGTGGTTGTCCTTATGCAGGCGGTGCAACGGGTAATGTAGCAACGGAACAGGTCGTCGATCTATTGCATGAGTTGGGTTATGACACGGGCGTCGATGTGGCTAAGCTTAGTATCGCGCTATCCGTTATCATCGATAAAGAATAACGCGCTACCAAATGTGTTTCTAAGCGGTTACTAACCTGCGTCACAGGCTTTTGATTTATACTGTTCGCATTTTTCAGTCCATTTGTGGACGTTCGCGATGGTGCGTTCCAAGTCTAATTGGGTGAATTCGCCTTTGTCGAGTAATTGTTTGCCATCTACCCACACATCACTGACTTGCAAGCGGTTAACCGCATAAATTAAGTGTGACATTGGGTTATATATAGGATGCGTGAATAAGTGATCCATATTGATTGCAATGATGTCCGCTTGTTTGCCCGCTTCGAGTGAACCAATTTTGTCGTCAAGGCCGAGTGCTTTGGCGCCATTGAGTGTTGCCATTTTCAGAGCATCGGGAGCGGGGAGTGCTGTGGGGTCATTGCTGGCTAATTTTGCTAAGAAACTGGCACTGCGCATTTCGCCAAACATGTCTAAGTCGTTATTGCTTGCCGCACCGTCGGTACCTAATGAGACATTGATACCCGCATCCATGTATTTTTTAATCTGTGGTGTGCCGCTGGCAAGTTTCATGTTAGATTCAGGGCAATGTGCGATATGTACGCCAAGCTTAGCGCATAATGCAATTTCGTCATCATTTAAATGAATCATGTGCACAGCGAGGAATTTTTCATCGAGCAGACCCAGGTCGTGTAAGCGTTGGATTGGGTGTTTTCCATGTGCCTCAAGCTCCATGGTCAGTTCGGTGGGTGCTTCGTGCAGGTGCATATGCATACGTAAGTCATGGTCTTCAGCAAGTTGTTTGGCAAGCGTTAAGCTGCGATCACTGTTGGTGAAGGGATGGCCGGGCGCGGATAACCAGGTAATTAACGAACTGTCGGGACGATTTTCAACCGCGTGTAATGCTTTCTTATAATATTCGTCTTCGTCTTTGGCCCATTTATTGGGAACGTTCATGAAGATTAAGCCCATCGCGCCACGCATGCCTTCTTCGATGGTGACTTCAGCAGCCTCGAGTGGAAAGAAATAGTGGTCGTTGTAACAGGTAGTGCCGCCGCGTAACATTTCGGCGATACCGAGGCGCGCGCCATCTTTAATGCTGTTAGCACACATCACATCACCTTCGGCAGGCCACATGTGGTTGTTGAGCCAATCCATGAGCGGTAAATCATCCGCCAAGCCTCTAAACAACACCATCATATTGTGGCAGTGCGTGTTTACCAGGCCAGGCATCACAACATGGCTGCTACGATCTAAGGTGGTTTTTGCTTTGTATTTTTTAGGTGCATCTGCTGTTGGTAGGATATCAACTATTTTATCACCTTGTAATGCAATGCTGTGATGTTCCAGGATGATGTTTTGAGGGGCGATAGGCAGTACCCAGCGCGCATTGATTAAGGTGGTTACTTCTTGCATGATGCTGTCCTTTACCTGGAAAATAATGGCAATCGTATCATGATTGGTTGTGACTCGCTAGGCCGTGCCCCTTGATTCTAGATTTGCAGCCAATCCAAGGTTTGGGACGCGCCCTAACTGTGGTAAAATTGTGCTTTGGGAATTTAAAAGGATACTGATGCGATTAGTGGGCACATTCGAGAATAAGCGATTAGCACAACGTTTTAGTAATTACCTGAAAGGCCAGGCGATGGATAATCAAATTCGTCAAGATGATCATGGTATTGCGGTTTGGGTATTGGATGATCACTACGTTGATCAAGCCAAGCAATTACTGAGCCAATTTAATGAAAATCCAAACGATGCCAGTTATGAGGTGCGTTTCAAAGATCAGGTGCGTGAGGAGCGTGCTGAGCGTCGCAAGTTGAAACAACATTACCGACAATATTTTCAACGCCCCAGCGGTAATCAAATTACGCTGTTGCTCATCGTCATTTGTGTGGCCATATATTTTCTGTCGTTGTCATCAGTGCGCAATGCTGTGTTTGTACGCTTGATAATTAGTGTGCCGGGTTATGCGGCAAGTTCGGTTTGGGCGCAGCAGCCATGGCGCTTAGTGACGCCGATGTTTCTACACTTTGGTATATTGCATCTGATTTTTAATATGTTCTGGCTCTATGATTTTGGCACTTTGATTGAGAAAAAAGAAGGTAAGGTTTTTTATATTATCTTTATTTTATTGGCATCATTGGGCTCGGGGTTATTACAGTTTGTAATCAAAGGTCCGATGTTTGGCGGCATGTCAGGCGTCGTTTATGCGCTATTTGCTTATATCTGGATATCAGCTAAATACAATTTACGTTCGGGTTATTACATGGCTAATAACATCGTCATTGTGTTACTGGGTTGGTTTATTCTTTGCTTTACGGGATTTATCGGAAACGTTGCTAATTACGGCCATCTGGGTGGCTTGCTCGTGGGGGTGGTATTTGCTTTTGCGAAAAAGGCGATACAAGATGCGCGTAAACGATAAGGGGATGAGTACGTGTTAATTAATCATGAAACGCTGGTTCTGTGGGTCGATGCCATCGGTTACACGGGTGTGTCCACAATTATTTTTGTCGAAACCGGTTTGTTTTTTGGCTTTTTTCTCCCGGGCGATAGCCTGCTATTTTTAGCGGGGTTATTGGCGTCGCGCGATTTATTTAATATCTGGACATTACTGTCGTGTTTGGTGGCAGCGTCGTTTTTGGGTTATTTATTTGCCTATTGCTTTGGTCATAAATTAGGGAATTGGTTGTTACATCGTCCGGATACGTTTTGGTACAAAAAACGGTATATGAATAAAGCCCATGATTTTTATAAGCGCCTTGGTAATAAGGCGATTTTACTCGGGCGCTTTGTTCCTGTCGTGCGCACGTTTTGTGGTATTGTCGCCGGCATGGTCAAGATGCCTTTTAAGCGCTTTATATTGTATAACTTATTGGGCAGCTTATTGTGGGTGTGTTTGATTACGGTGCTAGGTTATTTTGTTGCTGATGCCTTCCCGCAATTGTTAGACTATATGGTGGTTGCAGTGCTGTCACTGATCGTCATTACAATTATAGTGCCTATTATCCAAGAGCGACGTAAAAAAAATTCCTAGTAGGATTTCACAAACGGAGACACTAATTGCTCGTAAGGATCCTCGGTGTCCTTTGTTAAATAGGTGAGCTCCTGAAGTGATTGTGTGTCTAAAGCAAGTTCCATTTTCATGTCATAGTCAGTTGTAATAGAACGCCCAAACTGGGTCACCTGGTGCTGTTTTAATTGATCCAATAAGACTTTTTTGCCATCCACAGAAAGTTCCTGTGTTTGTATGTTACTCGGGTGACGTTCATATAAGCTCTTTGATAGAATGTGGCCCAAACGATTCCCATGAAACTTTGAAATTGTGCCCGTCGTAGCTTCATGTGTGCATTTGATTTCACATAATAATTGCATGATGATCTGTCGATCAGGCATGCAGATTTTTGGATCATTATGTGCGGTTGCCAATGCAAGCACTAAGTTCGCTTCGCGACGACGGCTCTCATTGATATAGCGATGTTCACCACGGTTTGTAACGCGATGAAATAAGCGATAGGGCGCGCTCCAGGTGTTATATTGTTTTTCATTATTATGTTGCTTTAAATATTCTGTAATAGTGCTTACTAACTGACTTAATGTATCAACATCATTTTTTCTAGGGGTTGTTGTTGGTTGGGGTGCCGCTCGTAGCAAGGCTGTTTTCATTGTTTTAATGTTATACTCTATTTCATTTGTAAGTGTTTCTTCAGATGCTATTTTGTTCTTTTGATCAGCTAAGAATTCTGCTTTTAATTGTTCTTCCTCATCGGAGTAAGAAAGAGAAGAGGGCGCTCTTGATTCGTCCATGATTTCAATGCGCGCGTTGTGACGTTCATCAAGACGTGCTAATTCAGGCCCTAATGTGGAGCTCATGGTAGCGTTGAGGTTGGTCGTGCTGGTTATTGGGAAATATTTAATAAAGTCCTCAATGGGCAGTTCAAACGTTGATGGATGAGCGGCTAATTGCTGATCCATGTTAGCAAAATCAATGGCAGGCTCTGTCTTGTGACCAAGCTCCACTTCATAATCGGGTTGCTCTGGAATGGTATTACCCCAGGGATTGCTGAGTTGGATAAAAAGTTGATTGCCACGTTTGTAGCAGTTAACGACCTCATAAGCATGCCCGGGGACTAAACCTTTTAGATGTTTATCAGTGCTATCGGTATCAGCGGTACTGGCGCTGACAAAGTTACCGGATTCTAATGCACCATAAATTTTAGTATGGACTTGGTTTTGTGATTTATCTTCTGCATAGGCTTCTGTAACACGCATTTCAATGGCTGTTTTTAAACCTTGCGAAACTCTTGGGAAAAATTCCCACAAGCCGTCTAGAAAAGTAGTTTGATCAGGAGGATTTCCCTTATCAAGGCAATTGAGATAAGCGCTTAGGAATTTGGGGTCTTCTCGCGATTTATTTACAGCTTGGTTTTTTTCTAGTGGGGTTGCTCCGTCACCAAGTCCTTTAATAATAGCCCATAAATTAGGGTTGTATCGATCATAGGGATACTTGAGTACAAATTCTTTTGCGAAAGCGGCTCCCGTGTCATCTCTACCAAAAAGAAGAACAAAGCGGTCGGCGTTGCTGCAGCCTTTTAGGCCCTCTTCTTTAGTTGCCACAGCCAATCGTGCCTTTAGCATTGTTTGTGCTGCATCATGACCCCGTAAGTTTTTCACGTCCATATAGATATCGGCTAACCTATGCGGCTCTTTAAGGGCTCCGAAAATACCTTTATAGTTAATACCTAAATGCTTTGTGTCAGTGTGGCTGGTGACACTCCCCAGTACATCGGAAAAAGCTTCGCTCGCATGGCCGCTGGATAAAACTTGCTTATAAGTAGGATTTTTAATGTCTTTAAAGCTTTCTTGGCGGTATTTTTTACGATGTAAATAATAGGCTTTTTCAAGGAGAAATACCCAAGGTGCCTCATGTTGGTTGCCGTTGAGGCGGACTTCTGATTTATCAAGAACGTATTCATCCCTCTCGAAATATGTGGCATCGTCTTTGGAGGCGGGATGAAATAAGCGCACATGCACTTTGCCACCCTTCTCCCAAATGATATCTTTGATCAGTCGAGGATTACGTGTAACCAGTGCTTTTATAGACGATAGAAAATAGCAATCACCAATAGCGCCTTGCTTAATATCTTCACGTCTTGGCTCACCGTCCTTGAAAAGAGGGTCAGTAATAGGGTTGCAAGCGAACGGAAGGCTATCGTCAAACGCTTCTTGTATGTTTCCTGGTGTTTGGGGCTCACCCCCCGGTAAATTGCCCATCACAAAATCTCCAAATTGTAGTTATTTTGAACAGTATACGCAATAAAGCTTAAGATTATATTAAGCGTTTAATCTATTGTATTTTATATGAAAGCTAGAGATTTGATTGCGGTTGATATGTGATGGTTGGCCTCACCATGCTGAATCCAACCTGGGCGGTTTGCCAGAGCCAGGCAGAAGAGGTTTGTTCTGCGCGGCGCGCTTGTTCATCTTCCTTAGAGAGCTCAACGAGGAGACCTTCACCCTCACTGCTTTCGGAGGTTTGTTCTGCGCGGCACGCTTGCTCATCTTCCTTAGAGAACTCAACGAGGAGACCTTCACCCTCACTGCCTTCGGAGGTTTGTTCTGCGCGGCGCGCTTGCTCATCTTCCTTAGAGAACTCAACGAGGAGACCTTCACCCTCACTGCTGTCGCTTGAATCTTCGTCAAGCTCAGGGAGGGAGGATGCGTGATACATTGTAACAACGGGCGGCTCATCTATTTCGCAAACGCTCATGCTGAGCGCGCGCGCTGCATCTGCCTCCTTGGGAGTGCAAACAAAGACTGTGTTGGGGCGTTGACCAGTAAACTCGGATGCATATCTTTCGTAGCCGGGCAAAATTGAGGCGTCGAATTCGATTGCATCAGTGCTAGGCACTTCATTATTCATCTGAAGTTCGTTTAAGTGTGTCCGCAATGTTGTTAATGCTTGATATAGCGAGTCCCTAACGCACTTTTCTGCATCGCTATAGCTCGAGGAGAATACGACAGCGGCGTAAGATGACGTTGACGCTAAATTTACAATGAGCGGTTCTATGTTGTTAATGGCAGCGGTCAGCGTTGATTGATGGCACATTAAGTTTTGCAGTATTGTCACCACTGATTTGAGCAATGTGGTGATATTAGCAAGGGGTTTTTTTTCGTTTCTAATGATGTTAATCGTAGCAATAAAGCACGGTTGGACCAATCGCGGAATAAGAATCTTGGCGGCGTAATCATCAAGGTGAGCGCGTTCTTTATCGCTAAATTGAGCGTGCCGTATTGTGGTAGCAAGATTACCGGATTGCGCTAAAAATTTCTGGACACGTGTGGATATGAGGCTGGCATCACGCCATTGTTCTGTGCGCATGTCGGCGTAGGGGATAAACCAGTCGCGGTTATCTTGGTCGAGATTGAAGCGGTTACAATAGTCGTCCACCTTGGTGGTGTCGGCACAAGCAATAGCGATTATTTCTTCTAATAAAATAGGTTCGAAGCGTGCGTGGTTCCTGAGTCTTTCGAAGAATTTACGCGTTGCGGACGTGTACGCATTGTCGCATACCGCTTGCTGTAAGAGGGGTATATCGGCGAATGGGTGGTAGTTGGGGTACGCCTTGTCACACGCTGTGAATAATTCGTTAAAGTGATCAGGAGTTAAATTAAAGCAATGTGGTTTAGAAAAGTTAACGGCCCCATAACGTGAATCTTTGAGATTGTGTGCGATCAGGAGTTCAACACCATCAAGATCAATGCCAAGAAAATGAGTGAGCGCTTCATTCATACCGATGTTGCGTTTGTGGCGATCGCCATTGCCCATGTGTAAGTCGAATAGCAAGAGTTTGATGAGTGAGCGTAATAATCGATCGGTGATGGGTAGTCGTTCCAAATCAGCGGCGCGTGTCTCGAACAGTTCTTTGATCGAGGTCATGCCATTATCGCGTGACAGGAGCGTCGGTTCGCTCGTTAAAGGATCTTCAATAACTAATAGGTCAGTGAGTGGAACACCTTGCATGGCGAGGAGGATGGCTTCAAATTGGGCGAGTTCCGAGTGGGGGAAATATTTTTGGTAGTAAACGCCGCCCCAGAAATCATCAGTGATTCCTACAACCTTGACGCGATTACCCGATGTCCCTGAGCCAAGCTCTTTTATTACTGAAAATCCATTTAATTCTTCGGGCCGCACCCAGTTTTTACTGGTTGGGGCTCTGCTCATTTAGTTCACTTCTTGTTAACCAAATCTTCCATACAATTCGAATAGCTTACCATAATGTGGTCAGGTGGTCATGTGAAAATAAGGGGTTAGTGTTAAAACATGGGTTGCGATAATGGCGATTATAGAAACCAATGCACATAGCCGGGCGCTGCGTTCAAATGTACTTCATTTGCGCTCAGAATGAGTCATGAGATTTAAATGCAGAGCAGGGCGCTCATGCCGCGATACCTGTACAAAACTTGCGCCTCATTTGACCTGCTGATACTATTATGAGTATGACGATGCAACATGGAAGTAATTTGATGACACGGCTCACCAGCAACGCTGTTCTGGATGAGGCCATGGCGCATATATATAAGCGTCGCCAACAGGATTCCCACAACAGTGATATTTGGTCCTTCCATTCAAAATGGACGCAGCAGCGCAACAACATCCGAGCGCAGCTCCTTCAAGGGCGCTACTTGCTTTCACCGCTGCAATTATTTGATACGCCTGATGCAGGCCGGTTGACGCGTTGGTGCTCTGCCGATGCCGTGGTACTCAAAGCCTTTGCACTTTGTTTGGGTCCACTATTAGTGGACCACATAGATCGGCGCTGTACGCACCTTAAAGGACGCGGCGGCTTAAAAGGTACCTGTCGCGCATTGAAAGAAAATATCACACACTTTCGCTATGTTTGTAAATCTGATGTGGCCAGTTTTTATGACAGCATGAATCATGACATTGTGATGACGCATGCTAAAGCAGTGATTAACGATAAACGTTTACGCGACTTACTGTATCAATATTTGAACCGTGTGGAAGTACGACAAGGTGACCATCAATTAATTGAAATCGGTATTCCTAAGGGTTGCCCCCTATCGCCTCTGATGGGTGGGTTRTTATTGAAATCCTTGGATGATTCGATGAAAGAGRATTRCTTTTATGTRCGCTACATGGATGATTGGGTGATCTTAACCAAAACACGTCGYCAATTACGCCGTGTTATTAAAAAGATGCACCAGAYAATGGATCGGCTAAMGTTTAAGCTTGCACTCGATAAGACCTTTATAGGTCGTATYACGCGCGGGTTTGACTTTTTGGGATATCATTTTTCGCACCAAGGAATTACTGGCTTGGCGCAAAAGACGCTATCGAACTTTAAAGAACGATTGAGCAGACTTTATGAGTCAGGTGCGAGTAGCTTTCGCATTGCGCAATACGTTCGACGGTGGTCACGATGGTGCTTGGCGGGTTTGTCATGTGCCGGATAGATATTGCCACCAAACGTGTCAAGAGGACTAATCTATGCGGAATACAATGCTCACAGTCGCGCTCACCCTAGGGCTGACAGTCTCTCTGACGAACGCGACAGCGTCCTGCGAAACGGACCTGGTAAGTATACGGGCACAGGTCATGGAGTACGGCCAAATCCAGACCGCCCGGTGCAACATACAAGCACTGGGCAGCATCACGGCCCACACAGCCACAGCGACCATGCGCCCGCATACATCGTGCAAGTATGC
>NVSS01000008.1 GCA_002732805.1 Coxiella sp. (in: g-proteobacteria) | reverse complement strand
AATATAAATAATAAACAGGCAACAACAAAACAGAACGCCGGTGGCTTTAATTCTTGGTGTAGAACATCTAAACTAGGGCGATTTATACTTGGCGTCATCGATTTATTTTCTATACATCAAAAATAGCCTATTATAGCATCAGTTGTGTAGCGAGTTCTGATGGAACCAGCCATAACAACCAATTTCATAATTAGTAAAGGTGGTTAATATGAGTAGCACTCAAAAAAAGGGTGGGGATTCAGATGCCCCTAAAAACAAAAACTTTTTATGGAAGATTGTAGAATTTTTATGGCTCATCGTAAGATTTTGGTGGACTATTGTAAGCCCGCCTTGATGGTTGCGCCGGTTCCGTCAAAACTCAGTCACTGACCACAATATGCTGTATGAAACGCCAATTTTCAACCACCACATATTGTGATTTTTTTGAGAAATGTGCTCAGCTTTGACGGAACCATCAGTTGTGTGGCGAGCTCTGACGGAACCCTGCATCCGTACCGCTCCTTCTTAAGAGCGTGCATGATTGCGGTGCTTAGCCCTATAATCATCAAAGACTATGACGGGAACGCCCGTATTTGTCTTACCCCTAACGCTATTTGCCCAAATTCTAGCATCGCCCGAAGCTTTTAGCTTGAAGGTTTGATCTACGGCCATAATTCCACGAGAACCTGCAAAACTATTACGAAACAGAGCTTCTTGCCCTTTTTTTAATCCGGAAACAGATGCTGGAAAAAAGGCATAAGCTATTAAGCCGTATTGTGTTTTAATTAATTGGCAGCTTTCAGGGTAGACCCTTGGGTCAAGTACAATAACATCCTCTTCATATTGAAAGGTAGGGGGTATCACGGGTGGTGCGGCGATAAAATGCTCCCTTATTCTGTCTGTAATGCCTCTAGTTTTTTGTTTAAGTCCTTTTGTTAATTGATTTTCTGTAGATAACTCATCCTCATGACTGTCAGCGCCATAATTAGTTTCCAAATTATTTTCAAGGCTATCGGCAGTGCTCCTCGTTAATAAAAATGCCTCATTGAATATCTGTTTCCAGTCAATGCTGTCAATTTTATTATTAATGATTTTGATAGTTAGGGTTTTTTGGCTTAGGTCGCATGTGAGCCCTGCTTTCTCTAATTTACTTCTTACGCTCTCCATAAAATCTTGATTAGCTAGCCGAATAAATAGCTCGATTACAAGTGTACCGCCATCTAAATACTCTATTTTAGTGGTATTTATTTTGACGTTATATGTTGTTTTTAGCTTGTTTAAGTTAAAAATTAATTGAGCGCAGTCATTAACAGATAGAAGTTTCTTGTGAAGCGTGTCTATTTTATCTTTATCAAGTATCTTATAGGTGGTTATATACAGCGACATCTCAGAATGCGAAGAGGCAACATCACTAAATCCTGCGGATTCGAATAAGCTTAATGTTTTACGAAAGAGAGCTGCGCTGCTTTTAAAGGCTAATATTAAGACAATAGAGCCACCTGATTGATTAAATTTGGGCGGTTTAAAAATATATTGTACATCAGCTGAAAACGAAGCTGCATCTAGTATGTTTTGTTGTATGCAATCAGGACTCTCTAAATTATAGTAACTAAGCTGATCCTTTTTAAATGTGTTTAAGGAGACAATACGTGTGATTCCGGCCATTAATGTGAGGGTTATATTTATTAGTAACACGAGGTTAGAGCGGCGGCTACTAATGAGCATTAAAGTTAATGGAAGTAACAATATGAATAAACAGGAGAGCATGCTCGCTACCTCTTCTGAATTTTTATATACATTGGTAACAGCAAGTCTGTTGACTGCTTTTATATGCTTATGAAGGTCGGCCAGATCAAGCGTGTTATTATTTTGAAAGGCGACTGCGCTATTGCATAAAGCGATAAGACTTGGAGAGGCATCCCTGGAATTTTTTACAGCATTCGTTTTATGAAGCTCAAAACAACGCTCTTTTGAGAAGAAATTATTAAAATTAGGTGGGCCACTTTTAGTTCTCCACAAAATATAGGCTTGGTGAAGATTATGGAGCATAAGAATATAGGGCGTATCTTCGGTAGCTTTGGCTAAACCGCCTCCCTTCAAACTGGCCTGCATAGCAATTAACACTATAATCGCGAAAGAAGAATAAGTCCCAGGAAGCCCTCTATTGGTTAAACCAAGCCGCCGAAGCTCCTTGATTTTAGCCAATGATTCTTCATACTCCTGGATCTTAGTATGATATTGTGCTAGTTGTTTGGCTGCATTATTCATGTGCGCTGCCTTCATTATTCGCTTTCAGATAGGCACTTGTAACATAGGTTTGGTGCCACATACCAAGTAACATGACGACACTGACCCCACCGAGCAGTCCAACCGCAAATGTTTCAAGCTTATTATTAGGCTGATTTACAGTAGTAGATTTCATATTATTGGCCCCCTATTAGTTAGTTGGGATGATTATACGCCTGCTTTGATTTTGCGCAAGGATTTTGATTCCCAATAAAGATAGGGCCCAAGAGGTTCTGTCAAAACTCAGCCCCTGACCACAATCTGATGCATGAAGCATCTGTTTTCAACCACAACATAATGTGCTTTTTTTGAGAAATGTGCTGAGTTTTGACGGAACCATTGAAAGTACTAATGGATCAACATCAACTTGGCGTGGCGGATCTTCCTGAAATTGGTTCTAAGTCGCTGGTTTCAAAAGCATGAATGGTAAACGCCGGCTAACAGTGGATCATGTTCAAGCCCTGAGCAAACGTTTTGGAATTGCCCCAGCATTATTTCTCTGAGTAGTCAGATAACGCCTTAAATGGATAAGATGCTCATAGCCGCACATCTGAGAAAATACTATAGGCATCTAGCCCACCCTAGAGAGTATATGTTTTTAGGTGGTGTCGCAAATTCAGCGCTTATGATATAGTCTCACCCACATATATTATCATGGCCCCAAACATGATTAGCTTTAGAGGCCTATATTTCAAAAAAATCATCATGTTAATGGCTGGTTATTGATGCCTAGCTGGGCCAAGATAAAGAGATGAAATTTGCGATACGGCCTTTTTAACTAGGATTCCGGTCGGACAGAAAATGGAGCTAGTAATGGATAATTCATTGAAACAACCAATCGGGTTATATATATTCTCGCTGACTGAACTTTGGGAGCGTTTTGGATTTTATGCAATTCAAGTAACACTAGTTCTCTATCTGGTTCATCAACTACATTTTTCAGATAAACATGCTTATAGTGTATATACGGCTTTTACGAGCCTATTATATGCTGGGCCAGTGCTTGGTGGAATATTAGCCGATAGATTTATAACATTAAAACAAGCTATTTTATTAGGTATAGTATTCTTCATAGTAGGCTACTTTATGTTGATGTTACATTATAAAGGAGCTATTTATTTTGCTTTTTCTGTTTTGATAGGCGGAAACAGTTATATGAAGGCAAATATAACTGCTATTTTGGGTACGGTTTATCACGAAAATGACATTCGGCGTGATAGTGGGTTTACGATCTTCTATTTGATCATGAACATAGGTCAGGTGCTAGGTCCTATTTGCGCTGCAATTGCAATTAAATATTACGGATATGATTCTGCTTTTTTTATTTCTGGGGTTTCACTAATATTGTGCCTTTTTGTTTTTATATTAGGCATGCGATATCTTGAAAAAAAAGGCTTTATAAATCGTCATAACATTACAGCTAAAGGATCCAAAAAACATTTGAGTATTACTATTGTAGGGAGCGCCATTCTTTTAATTGTTCTCGCTGAAATTTTGCATAAACCATACTTGATTGATGGATTGATTTTGGTATTTTGCGTACTCGCTATATTGTATCTAATTTACAGTGCGATACAAATATCTAATCGAGAAGAGCGGTTTAAGTTATTTTCTCTCATAATACTATTTGTGTTTTCTGCGTTTTATTGGGGCCTTTGGATGCAAGAATTTACATCAATGACCTTGTTTATTGATCGTGATGTAAATAGATATATTTTTGGATGGAGGATGCCTACTGAAATGATATTGGCGATAGAAGGTCTAGGCATAATAATATTTGGCCCACTTCTAGCAAAGTTATGGATGGTTTTAGGGGATAGTAAATACCAACCCTCGTTTCCAATGAAGTTTGCTTACGGTTTTTTGTTTACGGGATTCTGCTTTTCATTAATTGTATTAGCAATTAAGTTTGATAGTGGGTCGAATGGTATATCATTGTGGTGGATAATAATCTCGTTTATTTTTCTTGCAATAGGTGAGCTATGTTTATCTGCCATCGGCTTATCTGCGGTTACTGTTTTATCGCCTAAAAACATGGTTAGCACTATGATGGGCTTTTGGTTTTTAAGTATCTCGGCTGGTTTGGTAATTACAGATAAATTAGCTAATCTATCTGCTTCTAATGTTTACAAAGGAGTGGCGACACCAGGGATTTATTATCATACATTTTTTGAGTGTATGATTCTATCATTTTTATTTTTTATAATATTAGTTATTTCATCACCATTTTTGAAAAAAATAAGTGGTAATAGCTAGCTGTTTGAATTAATTTTTTATTTCAATTAATTCTAGTAAGAGGTTAATTGTTTCAGTGTGGCCGTGCTCAGTTGCACAGTCAATGACAGAAAGTCCTTGAACAGTTAGCGCATCAATATCAGCACCATGGCCAATAAATACTTTTATGAGTTCATTATCACCATTATATGCGGCCCAGTGTAGAGGTAGTATTCCATTTTTATTGTACAAATCAAATTTTGCACCAGCCCCCCCAAGAAGTTTTCCAGGTAATTTAGCTGATTCCTTTTTACCCTTGTAAGCCGTCCAATGTAGAGGTGTATCTCCTTCAAAATCCTTTGCATTGATATCGGCACCATAGTCAATTAGTATTTTCATGAGATCTATATGTTCGTTAATTGTTGCCCAATGCAAGGGCGTATGTTCTTTGCGATTTATTCCGTTTACGGGGATCCCATTTTCTAGGAGAATTTTAGTTATTTCTATATAACCTAATTTTGAGGACACATGCAWTAATGAATTTCCATCTTCATCAAATTGTCTTGCGTCGTATGCTCCTTTTGTTGTTAGTTGAACCCCCTGCTTAATCAAATGTAGTGTCTTATGAACATTGTTAGATTTAACAGCATTAAAAATTTCGGAATAGAGTGATATTAGGCGCAAATTTTCTTTTGCTTTTTTAATTAGTTGAAACTTAGAATTCCCATTGTCACCCATTTTTTTACCGTCTCTCGTTAAGATATGTCTTTTATTAATTTTGTTTTAAAGCTTTGTTGAACTCCAAGAATGACGCCATATAGGGATACATTATCTAATTTATTAAATGTACGGTAATCTTGGGAAATTACTGGTTTATATACTAACTCAGTACCATTTTGAACTAGCTTACAAATAGATATAAAATTATTAATTAAGCAAATAATAAAATCTTCTGGCGCTGGTACAAAACTAGGGTCAATGATTAATTTAGTGAACTGGGGGAAAGGGCTGGAATAACTTGAATAGTTAATTTGTAAAGAATACGCTAACGGAGACCCAATAAATTCGTCCGAATAAACCCAATCGCTCCAGTTATTGTGGTTTAGATCGGGGATTACGGTTTTGTATTCTTTAACTTGGTCCCAACCAATTAAAGGTATTTCTAAATACCCTCTTTTCTCAATGATTGTTTGTGCATTGAGATTTGCTGGAAGTGGCTCTAGACCTAGTAACTGCCCCATTGTCACATTAAAATACGTAGCAATAGGCTTGAGTGTAGATATTTTAGGGTCTTCTGATATTCCAAGATTTAAGCGATTTAATGTAGGCTGAGCAACTCCTGTCGCTTTGGAAAGGTCAAGCTCGCTGATATTAAATATGTTTAATAATTCGGTTAGTCTATGACGAAGATCGGGCATTTCTAATAAAAATCCTATTTGATTGGAGGGTAGATTATGCCAATTAAAGTAGCATTCTTCCACATAATCTATTAATAAATATTAAACTAATAAAATATATTACTACGAGACTATAAAATGAGCAATATAAAGTCTAAAAAGCAACAATTATTTGTTGACGAATAATTATTATTAGCTTATAGTTCTTTTAAGTACCCAGGACAAGTTAGCCCTCGTCCTGGGTTGGAAAATGCGACAAAACGGATACTCACCGTGACGCGGACCAATTCTAGCAATATCTCTAGTTTTTGTCAGCTTCTTTTTTGCATTTCCCTAATATGAAATATGCTCAGTGAGTTAAATATTTTTATTTATTACGGATTAGTTAATGGAGGTTGTTAATGTGAAAATACACAAAGGAACAGCATGTGATGTTGTACTTATTGGTGGCTTGAAGGAAGCTCCTAAATTACGTGATACTAAAACTGGAGGAGTTGTAGCAACAACTAGATCGACGAAAGAAAAAAGTGTTTTTTATACACACACAGAATGGCATCGTGCTGTTCTTTATGATCATCAAGCTTTAAAAGTAAAAACCTATGCATACCCTGGTATTCGTCTCATTATCGAAAGTGATCTCCGATACCGCTCTATTGAACCTGATGTACATAAAAATAAAATAATTGCAGAAATTATTGCGCATCGTGTGGATCACATACAGCTAAAAGAGATTAATAAATAGTTTAGTGAGAAGGGGTTATTATACATGATGAAATGGCAAAAAAGAGTATATGGTCAGTATACAAAATATTTTATGGGTCGCTATTTAGGAAAATACCTCACACAAAGAGAGGCTGAAATACTCTGCTATTTTCGTGATATGAAATATGCGGAAATTGCTCTAATATTTAATCTCTCAGTGCGCACAGTCGAAGCTTATTCTATGAATCTTCAGGTTAAGTTAGGTTGTAATTCGAAAAAGGAAGTGCTTCAACTAATTTGTGAAAAAGATATAGAGGTTCTTAGAGAGCTTATAGAGATTGATAAATTCTCAACTTTATAATGGAGAAAAAATATAATGGATTCGAGAATGATAAACAAAAATATATATAATATTAAGTTTTACAGGGAATTCGCGCATGATTTCTGTAAATTCCTATCGCAGTGTTGACATAAGGAGATAGAAATATGAGAAATTGTAAGTTAAAAAATCATGATATTTTACTAATGATGGCTACTGAGTTTTTAGAAGATAGATTGGGTATTAATCCGACCCGGAAAAATATAGTAATGTTTGCCAAATATATTAGGTTGTTTGAAGAGGAACAATTGGCCTCAACGAAAAAAAGGTTAAATTATTAATTATTAGAGGTTGTTATGAATAGGGAATCTGTAAATATTGAGTAAGCGCGAATCGATCACTCTCATTTCACCTACCGATCACGCTGTTTTTAGCAGTAGCTTATAAAATCCTTTAATTTTAGATACCGGTGTGCCACGATTGTTCTGTTTAACACGAAAAAACTGCTGTGTCTCTTCAAATACGGTACAGAACCTCAGAGCACTGAAACTATTTTTAAATCCCTTCATCACGCTATAGCGTGATTTAATTTTCCGGTGTGACTGCTCAATGCCGTTATTCATATATTTATTGTCACGATGTGTTGTGTAATCGCCAAATACATTTCCTACTGCTCCATACAAAGCGGGCTCTTTATCGGTCGTAATTTGTTCTGGATAAATATCTGTGGTTTTTGCCGCTTGCTTGAAGAAATCTTCCGCGGCACGTTGATTACGAACATCACTCAAATACACATCGACTAAGTTACCTTCTTTATCAATAGCGCGGTAGAAATAACACCACCGGCCTTCTATGCGCAGATACGTAGCGTCCACATGCCATTTATCACTGACGTTTTTATAGCGACGCTTTCGAAGCTTAAGGCCGAGCTCTGGGCCAAAACGATGGGGCCAATTATGCACGGTCTGATGGCTTAAATGAAATCCGCGCATGGCCATCAGCTCAACCACATCATCTAAGCTCACTTTAAACCTGACATAATAATGCAGCGCAATCATCACAACTTCCGTTGGGTATTCAATAAAATTAAACTGTGTGCCGGTTCTCTCATTAAATTGCTTGCCACATTGCCTACAACGAAATTGCAGATAGCCTAAGGTCGTATCTTGAGTCAGCGCTAACGTACTTTTTGATGTGCAATGGGGACAGTTCATAGCATTTAATCCTTGGTCAGACTATAAAAATAGCCTATTAAAGCATCAGTTGTGTGGCGAGTTCTGGCGGAACTTGCTATACTGCCTACAATTAAACCATAATGAGAACGCCACGATGAGTCATCAGGCCATACTCGACGCCGCCCGCAAGCAAGCCCATACAACACTCAAACATATTTTAAAAACCAGCTGTATTGATGTCTCTGAGCCTGGTAAATACTTCTACTCTGCTGCCTCGCGACTTGCATCAGAACAAGATAAAGAATCGGTCGATTTTTTAATCCAATATGGTGCTAATCTCAACTTTATTGCCCAGGGCGCAGCACGAGGCGGGCACCGCGCCTATGCAGAAGAGTTGTGCGCACAAGGCGCTAGTATCAACTGGCTTGCCAGGGGCGCAGCACAAGGTGGGCATCGCGCCTATGCAGAAGAATTGCGCGCACAAGGCGCTTGTATCAAATGGATTGTCATGAGCGCAGCAATAAGTGGGCATCTCGCCTATGCAGAAGAATTGCGCCTACAAGCTAATACCCACTTTATTGCCTGGGGCGCAGCAGTAGGTGGGCATCGCGTCTATGCAGAAGAATTGCGCGCACGAGGCGCTAGTATCGACTGGCTTGCCATGGGCGCAGCACACGGTGGGCATCGTGCCTATGCAGAAGAATTGCGCGCACAAGGCGCTAGTGTCAACTGGCTTGCCAATGGCGCAGCAGAAGGTGGGCATCGCGCCTATGCAGAAGAATTGCGCGCACAAGGCGCTAGTATCAACTTTATTGCCCAGGGCGCAGCACAAGGTGGGCATCGCGCCTATGCAGAAGAATTGCGCACACAAGCTAATATCAACGAGATTGCTAGGAGCGCAGCAATAGGTGGGCATCGCGCTTATGCAGAAGAATTGCGCGCACAAGGCGCTTGTATCAACTGGATTGTCACGGGCGCAGCAATAGCTAGGCATCCCGCCTATGCAGAAGAATTGCGCGCACAAGGTGCTAATATCAACGAGATTGCCCTGGGCGCAGAACTAGGTGGGAATCTTAATAATGAAAAATCAGTATTCATATATTTAATGGACTTTAAAGAGAGTGCTGTTAGAAATGAGATGATTGCTGCTATTTTAAATCATGATAATATTCCTGAAGTCAGTAAACAAATCACACGCGCAGCACAAAATAGGTGCTCTCATGTACTATCTTTTAAAAATGAATA